>NZ_JBEPBI010000360.1:0-5769 GCF_040299045.1 Streptomyces sp. NPDC001027 | reverse complement strand
GCTGGAAGACGACCGCGATCTCGGTCACGCGCCGGCCGAGCCGCTTGCCGGTGCGCAGATAGAACGGGACGCCCGCCCAGCGGCGGTTGTCGACGCCCACCTTGATCGCGGCGTAGGTGTCGGTCTTCGACTTGGGGTCGATGCCGTCCTCTTCGAGGTAGCCGACGGCCTTCTCGCCGCCCTGCCAGCCGGCCGCGTACTGACCGCGCACGGTGTCGCGGCCCAGGTCCTTCGGCAGCCGGACGGCGCCGAGCACCTTGGTCTTCTCCGCGGCCAGCGCGTCCGCGTCGAAGGAGGCGGGCTCCTCCATGGCGGTGAGCGCCATCAGCTGCAGGAGGTGGTTCTGGATGACGTCACGGGCGGCGCCGATGCCGTCGTAGTAGCCGGCCCGGCCGCCGATGCCGATGTCCTCGGCCATGGTGATCTGCACGTGGTCCACGAAGGACCGGTTCCAGATCGGCTCGAACATGGTGTTGGCGAAGCGCAGCGCCAGGATGTTCTGGACGGTCTCCTTGCCGAGGTAGTGGTCGATGCGGAAGACCTGGTCCGAGCCGAAGACCTCGTGGACGACCTTGTTGAGCTCCTCCGCCGAGGCGAGGTCGTGGCCGAAGGGCTTCTCGATGACCGCGCGTCGCCAGGAGCCGTTCTGCTGGTCGGCCAGCCCGTGCTTCTTCAGCTGCTTGATGACCACCGGGAAGGAGCGCGGCGGCACCGAGAGGTAGAAGGCGAAGTTGCCGCCCGTGCCCTGGGCCCGGTCGAGTTCCTCGATCGTGGAGCGCAGCCGGTCGAAGGCGTCGTCGTCGTCGAAGGTGCCCTGCACGAAGCGCATGCCCTGGACGAGCTGCTGCCAGACCTCCTCACGGAAGGGAGTGCGGGCGTGCTCCTTGACCGCGTCGTGGACCTCCTGCGCGAAGTCCTCGTGCTCCCACTCCCGGCGGGCGAAGCCGACCAGGGAGAAGCCCGGCGGCAGCAGACCCCGGTTGGCGAGGTCGTACACGGCGGGCATGAGCTTCTTCCGGGACAAATCGCCCGTGACGCCGAAGATGACCAGGCCCGACGGCCCCGCGATACGCGGGAGCCGTCGGTCGGCGGGGTCACGCAGCGGGTTGCTGCTCGACAAATTCTCAGCCCTTCGAGGGGGCGAGGCGCTGGAGTTCCGCCTCGGTCGACTTGAGCAGGTCGTTCCAGGACGCCTCGAACTTGTCGACGCCCTCGTCCTCGAGGAGCTGCACCACCTCGTCGTAGGAGATGCCGAGCTTCTCCACGGCGTCGATCTCGGCGCGGGCCTGCTCGTAGGTGCCGGCGACGGTGTCGCCGGTGATGTCGCCGTGGTCCTCGGCCGCGAACAGGGTCGCCTCCGGCATGGTGTTCACCGTGTTCGGCGCCACCAGGTCGTCCACGTACAGGGTGTCCTTGTACGCGGGGTCCTTCACGCCGGTGGAGGCCCACAGCGGACGCTGCTTGTTGGCGCCCGCCTTCTCCAGCGCGGCCCAGCGCTCGGTGCCGAAGACCTCCTCGTACGCCTGGTAGGCGAGGCGGGCGTTGGCGAGGCCGGCCTTGCCGCGGGCCGCCTTGGCCTCGTCGGTGCCGAGCGCGTCGAGGCGCTTGTCGATCTCGGTGTCCACGCGGGACACGAAGAAGGACGCCACGGAGTGGATCTTCGACAGGTCCAGGCCGCGCTCCTTGGCCTGCTCCAGGCCGGACAGGTAGGCGTCCATGACCTGGCGGTAGCGCTCCAGGGAGAAGATCAGCGTGACGTTGACGCTGATGCCCAGGCCGATGACCTCGGTGATGGCCGGCAGGCCGCCCATGGTGGCCGGGATCTTGATCAGCGTGTTGGGGCGGTCGACCAGCCACGCGAGCTGCTTGGCCTCGGCGACCGTCGGCTTGGTGTGGTGCGCGAGCCGCGGGTCCACCTCGATGGACACCCGGCCGTCCTGGCCGCCGGTGGCGTCGAAGACCGGGCGCAGGATGTCGGCGGCGTCGCGGACGTCCGCCGTCGTGATCATGCGGATGGCCTCTTCGACCGTGACCCCGCGGGCGGCGAGGTCGGACAGCTGCTGGTCGTAGCCGTCGCCCTGGGAGATCGCCTTCTGGAAGATCGACGGGTTGGTGGTGACGCCCACGACGTGCTGCTGGTCGATCAGCTCGGCGAGGTTGCCGGACGTGATCCGCTTGCGCGACAGGTCGTCCAGCCAGATCGCGACGCCCTCCTCGGAGAGGCGCTTGAGTGCGTCTGTCATGGAATTACATCTCCTACGGGTCGTGTGTGAGCGTCAGCGCTGGGCGGCGGCGAGGGATTCCCGCGCCTTGGCCGCCACGTTCTCGGCAGTGAAGCCGTACTCCTGGAAGAGGACCTTGCCGTCGGCCGAAGCACCGAAGTGCTCCAGGGAGACGATGCGACCGGCGTCCCCGACGTACTTGTGCCAGGTGAGGCCGATGCCGGCCTCGACCGACACGCGGGCCCTGACGGACGGCGGCAGAACGCTGTCCCGGTACCCCTGGTCCTGCTCCTCGAACCACTCCACGGACGGCATGGAGACCACCCGGGTGGGCACGCCGTCGGCTTCCAGCCGCTCGCGCGCCTCGACGGCGACGTGCACCTCGGAGCCGGTCGCGAGGAGGATCACCTCCGGCGTTCCCGTGGAGGCCTCGAGGAGGACGTAGCCGCCCTTGGCCGCGTCCTCGTTGGGCTCGTAGGTCGGCACGCCCTGACGGGTGAGGACCAGACCGTGCGGGGCTCCCTTGCCGAAGACCTTCGTCCACCGCTTGAGGATCTCGCGCCAGGCGATGGCGGTCTCGTTGGCGTCGGCCGGGCGGACCACGTTCAGGCCGGGGATCGCGCGCAGCGACGCGAGGTGCTCGACCGGCTGGTGGGTGGGGCCGTCCTCGCCGAGGCCGATGGAGTCGTGCGTCCACACGTAGGTGACCGGCACGTGCATCAGTGCGGACAGGCGCACCGCGTTGCGCATGTAGTCGGAGAACACGAGGAACGTGCCGCCGTAGATGCGCGTGTTGCCGTGCAGCGCGATGCCGTTCATCTCCGCGGCCATGGAGTGCTCGCGGATGCCGAAGTGGACCGTGCGCCCGTACGGGCTCGCCTCGGGCAGCGGGTTGCCCTCGGGGAGGAAGGACGACGTCTTGTCGATCGTGGTGTTGTTGGAGCCGGCGAGGTCGGCCGAGCCGCCCCACAGCTCGGGGATGACCGAGCCGAGCGCCTGGAGCACCTTGCCGGACGCGGCGCGGGTGGCGACGCCCTTGCCGGGCTCGAAGACCGGGAGCTTCTCCTCCCAGCCGGCGGGCAGCTCGCCCGCGGCGACGCGGTCGAACTCGGCGGCGCGGTCGGGGTTGTTGTCCCGCCACTGCTGGAACGACTTCTCCCAGACGGCGCGGGCGGCCTGGCCGCGCTCCAGCGCGCCCCGGGCGTGCGCGATGACCTCGTCGGCCACCTCGAAGGACTGCTCCGGGTCGAAGCCGAGGACGCGCTTGGTCGCGGCGACCTCGTCGTCGCCGAGCGCCGAGCCGTGCGCGGCTTCGGTGTTCTGCGCGTTCGGGGCAGGCCAGGCGATGATCGAGCGCATCGCGATGAAGGACGGCTTGTCCGTCACCAGCTTCGCGGCCTCGATGGCGTCGTAGAGGGCGTGCGGGTCCAGGTCGCCGTCCGGCTTGGGGGCGACCCGCTGCACGTGCCAGCCGTACGCCTCGTACCGCTTCACGGTGTCCTCGGACACGGCCGTCTCGGTGTCGCCCTCGATCGAGATGTGGTTGTCGTCCCACAGCAGGACCAGGTTGCCGAGCTTTTGGTGACCGGCCAGCGAGGACGCCTCGGCGGAGATGCCCTCCTGGAGGCAGCCGTCACCGGCGATGGCGTAGACGAAGTGGTCGAACGGCGATTCGCCGTCCGGGGCGTCGGGGTCGAACAGCCCGCGCTCGTAGCGCGCGGCCATCGCCATGCCCACGGCGTTGGCGACACCCTGGCCCAGCGGGCCGGTCGTCGTCTCGACGCCCGTGGTGTGGCCGTACTCCGGGTGCCCCGGGGTCTTCGAGCCCCAGGTGCGGAACGCCTTCAGGTCGTCCAGCTCCAGGCCGAAACCGGCCAGGTACAGCTGGGTGTAGAGCGTCAGCGACGAGTGGCCCGCGGACAGCACGAAGCGGTCGCGGCCGACCCAGTCGGCGTCCGCCGGGTCGTGTCGCATCACCTTCTGGAAGAGGGTGTACGCGGCAGGCGCGAGGCTCATCGCCGTACCGGGATGGCCGTTGCCGACCTTCTGTACGGCGTCGGCGGCCAGGACGCGGGCGGTGTCCACGGCCCGCTGGTCCAGCTCGGTCCACTCGAGGTCTGTGGTGGTCGGCTTGGTGCTCACCCTGGGTCAGGGCTCCTCTCCACATGTCACGCATGTCGAATACCGGTGCACGCGGCGCCCACCGGCCGTTGTCGAGCCTACCCCCGTCAGAACGTGCATTTTTTCGAGTCATTCCAGACTGCCGGGTAGCTTCGCGATCCGCCCGCCGACCGGTGAGTTTCCTGTTCAGCAAGTGAATACGGAGCCGCTCGTACGAGTGCTCAACAGAGTGCCTTCCGGCTCTTCCGCGGGGCCCGTCCAACACGACCCCACCCCCGCGAATATCGGGGTATGGGCAACGTCTACAGTGGCGTGGTACGCGCGAGCCTTTACCCCGTGTTCACAGGGAGAGCTCGCTGGGAGTCTCTGTCAGGGGTGTGCGTGACGGCCGTTGAATCCCGTCCAGTGGGGATTGTCGGGGCGAGCCAGAACCCGAGCCGACGGCCGGTGGGGGCCCGGGTCAAGGCGTTCGTGGCGCTGACCAAGCCGCGGATCATCGAACTGCTGCTGATCACCACCGTCCCGGTGATGTTCCTGGCGCAGCAGGGCGTTCCGGACCTCGGACTGGTCGTCCTGACCTGCCTCGGCGGCTATCTGTCCGCGGGCGGCGCGAACGCGCTGAACATGTACATCGACCGCGACATCGACGCCCTGATGGACCGCACGTCGCAGCGTCCGCTGGTCACCGGGATGGTGAGCCCGCGTGAATGCCTCGCCTTCGGAATCACCCTCGCGGTGGTGTCGACCCTGCTGTTCGGGCTCGCCGTCAACTGGCTGTCGGCCTGGCTCGCCCTCGGCGCGCTCCTCTTCTACGTCGTCGTCTACACGATGATCCTCAAGCGGCGCACCTCGCAGAACATCGTGTGGGGCGGCATCGCCGGCTGCATGCCGGTCCTGATCGGCTGGTCGGCGGTGACGAACTCGGTGTCCTGGGCGCCGGTCGTCCTGTTCCTCGTCATGTTCTTCTGGACGCCGCCGCACTACTGGCCGCTCTCCATGAAGGTCAAGGACGACTACGCGCGCGTCGGCGTGCCGATGCTGCCGGTCGTCGCCTCCAACAAGACCGTCGCCAGGCAGATCGTCCTCTACAGCTGGGTGATGGTCGGCGTCTCGCTGCTGCTGCAGCCGCTGGGCTACACCGGCTGGTTCTACACCTCGGTCGCGCTGCTGGCGGGCGGCTGGTGGCTGTGGGAGGCGCACGGTCTGCAGAACCGGGCGAAGGCGGAGATCACGGGCGGCAAGCTGAAGGAGATGCGGCTGTTCCACTGGTCCATCACCTATGTGTCGCTGCTCTTCGTCGCGGTCGCGGTGGACCCCTTCCTGCGGTAGCCGCCCGGCGCCGCTCCCTGTGGGCACGGCACGCGGCCGGGGGGGGGGGGGGTTGGCGCGCCCACCCCCCCCCCCCCGGGACAGGGAACGGCAGAGC
>NZ_JBEPBI010000359.1:0-5837 GCF_040299045.1 Streptomyces sp. NPDC001027 | reverse complement strand
CCCCGCCGACGTGTGTCGTCAGGCGGTGTCCGGCAGCGCTCCGTGCGACCCGCCCACGGTCATCAGGCGCACCCGCCGACCCGCCGGGTGCTGAGCGCCACGTCGTCCATGCGGACGTCGTACGAGGTGGGCGTCGGGCCGGCCTGGTACAGCTGCCAGCCCAGCTTGAGCGTGTCGAAGCGCGGGAAGACGAAGTCGTCCGCGGTGCCGCCGTGCGCCTTGGTGGAGACGGTCAGATCGGAGCGCTCCACGCCGTCCTGGTACACGGTGACGCGGTTGTCGGCGGCGTCGAGGTGGAACTCCACGCAGCTCCAGGTCCCGGCCGTGGCCGGGGCGGAGGTGCGCCACGCGGTCCAGTCCCCGGTGGGGCCGAGGTCGGAGCCGACTCCCCAGAAGTTCTCCTGCGAGGTGGGCACGTACTGGCCGCCCAGCGGGCGTACCAGCGTGGGGGCGTCGGAGCCGGACGCCTCGGCGACGGTCCAGTGCGCCCAGGCGGGGGCGGTCGGCAGCCTGTCGATGCGCAGTCGCAGCCGGGCCCAGAAACTGTTCCGGGCGGGTGCGAGGTCGGACAGGACGAGGAAGGCGCGACCGTTGCCCTCCGTGTGCAGCCGCAGTTCGCGGCCGCGGCCGGTGCTGCTGGGCTCGACGCTCAGGTAGCCGTCCTTCGTGTCGGTGGTCCAGCCGCGGCCTGCGGTGACGGGGCCGAGCGGGAGGCGGTCGAAGTCCTCTCGGACGAAGGTCCGGTGGGAGACGGCGTCGTCGGCGGAGCGGACGGGGCGGACGGCGGGGGCGGTGGGTCCGTCGGGTCCGGCAGAGGCGGTGGGGGGTAACGCGAGCAGGGCGCCCGATGCGGCCAGCAGGGCAGCCGCGATCTTCCTCATGCGTGTCATGAGCACAGTGTGCAACACCGGTCCCGGGGATCACAGAGGCCTCCCCGGTCACCGCGCATCACGCGGCCTGCTCGCCCAACGACAGGCCCTCCAGGGCGGGTTGGGCGACGTCGGGCGCGTCGGACGTCGGCTTGCGGATCAGCAGCAGCGCAGCGTCGTCGTGCAGTCGTCCGCCGACGTGCGCCAGCAGCTCCTCGTGGAGCGAGTCGAGGGTGCGCGCGGGCTCGTCGCCGAGGTGCCGGGACAGTCCTTCAGCGAGGGGGTAGAACTCCCGGCGGCGGTCGCGGGCCTCGATGACGCCGTCGGTGTAGAGCAGCAGTTGGTCCCCGTCGGCGAACGGCAGCACCTGGAGGTCGGGCCGCTGGTCGGTGAGGGCGCGCAGGCCGAGGGGCGGGGCGGGGTGCGGGCTCTCGACGGGCACGACGTCCCCGGGCGCGCGCACCAGCAGCGGCGGCGCGTGTCCGCAGTTCACCACTTCCAGCTCCCCCGGCCGCGGGTGTCCGGCGACCACGGCGGTGACGAAGTCGTCCGCGCCGAGGTTGCGGGCCAGGCTCCGCTCGATCCGGTCGACCACGGCGAGGAGGTCGGGCTCGTCGTAGGCGGCCTCGCGGAAGACGCCGACCACGAGGGCGGCGGTCCCGACCGCGGGCAGCCCCTTGCCCCGCACGTCGCCGACGATCAGCCGGACGCCGTAGGGGGTGGGCACCAGCGCGTAGAGGTCCCCGCCGATCCTCGCCTCGGCGGCGGCCGCGCTGTAGCGGACGGCGACCTCGAAGGGTCCGACCGTGGCGGGCACCGGCTTCAGCAGGGCGTGCTGGGCGGCCTCCGCGACGGAGCGGACGTCGGCGAGCACCTGCTCCCGGCGGGAGCGCAGCGCGCCGGCGAGTGCGCTCGCCAGGGTGACCGCCGCCAGGGCGGCCAGCACGGCCGCCAGCTCCGGGCCGGGCGCGCCGTCCCGGGCGCCGAGCGTCGCGCCGACCACGGCGGCCAGGAGTCCGACGCAGAGAACGCCGCGCGGCCCGTTCGTGGTGGCGGCCAGCGCGGGACCGGCCACCAGCAGGGGCAGCCAGGTCATCCCCGCTCCGCCCGCGAGGTCGACGAGCACGACGACGCACACGATGAGGACGGGCAGGAGCGGGCCTGCCGATCGGTGTCCGAACAGCCGCGTCGGGCTGGGGTCGCCGCCATGGTTCCGGGCCTGACTCATGCTGGGTATGCATTCCTCACCGTGCGCCGGGGCACATCGCACATGTCCGTTTCCTCTAGGAAAAGGGAGGGCCGCAGTCGCTCACAAGGCGCAGCTTTTCAGATAATGAACGATCAGGCGCGCAGTGAAAGAGTCCTGGTCACACGGTTCGCGGTGGGGATCAGCCGGTCGCGGACCTGTTCGATCCGGGACAGCCGGTCGGCGGGCAGCGAGACGCCGAGCGAGCCGATGACGTCGCCGCTGTAGACGGGGACGGCGACGCAGACCGTGCCGAGGGAGTACTCCTCGAGGTCGGTGACGGCCGGTGCGACGGGCGAGGCGTCCAGCCTCCGCAGCAGCTCCGGAGCGCTCGTGATGGTCTTCGGGGTGAGGTCGGCGAGGTGGTGGCGCGAGAGGTAGTCCCGGCGGGCGTCGTCGTCCAGCTCCCGCAGCACGGACTTGCCGAGGGCGGTGGCGTGGCCCGCGTCCTCGAAACCGACCCACAGGTCGACGCGGGGCGTCCGGGGTCCGTCGACGATCTCGGCGACCCGGATCTCGCCCTCCTCGTAGAACGTGAGGTACGCGGCGGTCGTCAGCTCGTCCCGCAGCGCGGCGAGCGTCGGGCGGACCCGGCTGAGCAGCGCCTGGCCGCGGCCCGCGGTGTGCAGCGTCCGCAGTCGGTCGCCGAGGATGAACCCGCCGTCCTGGAGTTTTTGCAGGTAGCCGTCGTGGACCAGGGTCCGCAGCAGGTGGTAGGCGGTGGCCAGGGGCAGCCCCGACTCCCGCGCCAGCTGTTTCGCCGGCGCGCCGTTCTCGTGCTCGCTCACCGCCTCCAGCAGACGGAAGGCCCGCTGCACGGAGGTGATGAGCGTGGGGCCGTCCCGCGCACTCATACGACCAGCGTGCGCCCGGCGGACCGGGCAGGCAAGACACGCGCGCCGCCGGCCCCGTGGCGCCGCCGTCTGCTCCGGCGCACGCGCCGGGCCGTCGCTGTCGCTGTCGCCTGGGCCGTCGCCGTCACCCGGCGAGCGCCGACGCCGGGAACTCCGCCGACTCGCTCAGTTCGGCCCAGACGGTCTTGCCGCGGCGGGCGTGGCGGGTGCCCCAGTGCTCCGCGAGCTGGGCGACCAGCAGCAGGCCGCGTCCGCCCTCGTCGGAGACCCGGGCCCGGCGAAGGTGCGGCGTGGTGTTGCTGCCGTCGGAGACCTCGCACAGCAGTCCGCGGTCGTGGATGAGACGCAGTCTGACCGGGGGCCGGCCGTAGCGGATCGCGTTGGTGGCCAGTTCGCTGACCACCAGCTCGGCGGTGAAGGCGAGCTCCTCCAGGCCCCACTCGTCCAGCTGGCGGGAGACGTGCGAACGGGCCCGGGCGACGGCGGCCGGGTCGGCGTCCAGATCCCAGGTGGCGACCTGGCGTGCGCCGAGCGCGTGGGTGCGGGCGAGGAGGAGGGCGACGTCGTCGTCCGGACGGTCGGGCAGCATGGTGTCGAGGACGGAGTCGCAGATCGCCTCCAAGGAGGCTTCCGGCCGGGCGAGGGCGTGGCGCAGCCGGGTGAGACCGGCGTCGACGTCGTGGTCGCGGGCCTCGATCAGGCCGTCGGTGAACAGGGCGATCAGGCTGCCCTCGGGCAGTTCCACCTCCATGGCCTCGAAGGGCAGGCCGCCCAGACCCAGCGGCGGCCCGGGCGGCAGTTCCAGCAGCTCGACCGTTCCGTCCCGGTTCGTCAGAGCCGGCGGCACGTGCCCGGCGCGGGCCAGGGCGCACCGGCGGGAGACCGGGTCGTAGACGGCGTACAGGCAGGTGGCGCCCGTCTCGCCGACGTATTCGTCCGGGTTGCCGTCCACGTCGTCGAAGGCCTCGCCGGAGGGGCGCAGCACCACGTCGTCCAGGTGGGTGAGGAGTTCGTCGGGCGGCAGGTCGATGTCGGCGAGGGTGCGCACGGCGGTCCGCAGCCGGCCCATCGTCGCGGCGGCGTGGATGCCGTGGCCGACCACGTCGCCCACCACCAGCGCCACCCTGGCCCCGGACAGCGGGATGACGTCGTACCAGTCGCCGCCCACTCCGGCCCGACCGCCGGCCGGCAGATAGCGGTGGGCGACCTCCACGGCCGACTGCTGCGGGGCGTGGCGTGGGAGCAGACTGCGCTGCAGGGTGAGCGCGGTGGAGCGGGCGTGCGTGTAGCGGCGCGCGTTGTCGACGGCGACGGCCGCCCGGGCGGCGATCTCCTGGGCGAGCAGCAGGTCCTCGTCGTCGTAGGGGACGGGGCTGTGGTGCCGGCAGAACTCGGCGACGCCGAGCGTGCTGCCGCGGGCGCACAGCGGCACCACCAGGGTGGAGTGGACGCGGCGCCCGTCCACGCTGCGCCGGCCGTGGTGCCGGGAGGGCCGCCCGGCGGCCAGGGCGCGTGCCGTCGGCGATCCGTCGACGCAGGTGGTCAGCTGCCGCGCGGCCACGGCGGGGGGCTGCGCGTCGGGCGCGGCCGCCGGCGAACTGGCGATGCGGCGCATGACGCCCCGGTCCTGACCGGGGGTGTCGTCACCGTGCAGGGCGGAGTCCAGCAGGTCGACGGTGACGAGGTCGGCGAACCGCTCCGCGCCGAAGTCGGCGAGCTCCTGGGTGGTGCGGGCGACGTCCAACGTGGTCCCGATGCGCATGCCCGCCTCGTTCACCATCGCCAGCCGCCACTGCCGCCGGCGGTCGCGCTCCTCCTGGAACGCGACGACGTCCTGCTCCGAGGTGCGGTCGACGTACCCGGTCGTCGTCGCGATCACGTACCGGGTCGCCCTGCTGACCAGCGGCGCGTCGGCGGTGTACCGGGGCAGCTCCGCGATCAGCCGGTCGAGGACGACGCCCTGCGCCAGCCGGAAGGCCCGCAGCATCGTGCCCATGGACATGCCGTACCGAGCCAGGCGGCGGGCGCGCTCCAGCGCGGCCGGCGGCGCTTCGATCAGCTGCGGCTCGGCCGAGCGCGCCAGGCCGGACAGCCCCGTCATGATGTACTCGGCGACGTTCTGGGACACCGTGCGGGCCATCTCCGGGGTCTCCCAGAGCGCGGGGAGCTCCCGCCGCAGCGCCTTCTCCACGTCGGCGATCAGCTCGTCGGCCCGCGTGCCCAGCTCGCGCGCGACGCGGGACACGAGACGGTCGGCCTGGTCGTCCACACTGTCGACGGTACGCCGGATACGGGCGCGGGCCCCGCCGGTCGGACGGCCGACGGGCCGCACCACCGCATGCGACGGCGGGCCCGGAGCCGCCGGACCGGTGGGGCGACCGCAGGCCGGGGCGACGGCGGAGGCAGGATGGGGGCATGAGCGTAGTCAAGATCAACGTACTGACGGTCCCGGCGGAGCAGCGGGAGACCCTCGAGAAGCGCTTCGCCGCACGCGGCCACGCCGTCGAGAGCTCCGACGGCTTCGAGTGGTTCGAGCTGCTCCGGCCGGTGGAGGGCACGGACACCTATCTCGTCTACACGCGCTGGCGTGACGAGGAGTCCTTCCGGGCGTGGGCCGAGGGCCCGGCGAGGGCGGCGCACCAGGGCGGCGCGGAGGGCGAGCGTCCCAAGCCCGCCGCCTCGGCCTCCACCCTCTGGTCGTTCGAGGTCGCCCAGCAGGTGACGCCCAAGGACGCGTAGCGCGCCGCGCGGCCTGGCCGCCGGACGGAAACGGCGGCGCTCACGGGCCGTCGGCTCCGACTCCGACTCCGGCTCCGACTCCGACTCCGGCTCCGGCTCCGGCTCCGGCTCAGGCCACGATGGAGTCGC
>NZ_JBEPBI010000358.1:0-5857 GCF_040299045.1 Streptomyces sp. NPDC001027 | reverse complement strand
TCGGCGTACTGGACGGGCAGCGGCTGCCACTGCGGCGCACGGCCGGCCGTGCGCGCCGCGTAGGCCACCGAGAGGTCGCGGGCCAGCACGCCCGTCGACCAGCCGTCACTGGCGATGTGGTGGATCGTCACCACCAGGACGTGCTCCTCGGGAGCGGTCCGCAGCAGCGACGCCCTGATCGGCAGTTCCGACGCCAGGTCGAAGAGGTGCGCCGCCGCCTCGGCGATCGCCGGTTCCAGCTCCTCCGCGGCCACCTCTGCCACCGACAGCCGCCAGGCCGGCCCCTCCGCCGGGAGGACCCGCTGGTAGGGCTCGTCGTCCACGACCGGGAAGACCGTGCGCAGCACCTCGTGCCGGCCGATCACGTCCAGCAGGGCCGCGTTCAGTGCCTCCTCCTCCAGCCGGCCGACCAGCCGCAGGGCGACCGGCACGTTGTAGGTCGCGCTCGGGCCCTCCAGCTGCCCCAGGAACCACACGCGGCGCTGGCCGTACGACAGCGGCACCCGCTCCGGCCGCTCCCCTGCCGTCAGCGCCGTCCGCGCCGTCCCGGCGTCGCCCAGGCGGGCGGCCAGGCCGGCCACGGTCGGGGCGTCGAACAACGTGCGCAGTGGCACCTCGACCCCGAGGACGGTGCGGATCCGGCTCATCAGCCGGGTGGCGAGCAGGGAGTGGCCGCCGAGGGCGAAGAAGTCGTCGTCCACGCCGACCTCGGGCAGGCCCAGCACCTGTGCGAACACGCCGCACAGCAGCTCCTCCTGGAGGGTGGCAGGGCCACGGCCCGTGCCGGCCGCGTACTGCGGGGCGGGCAGGGCCCTGTGGTCGAGCTTGCCGTTCACCGTCAGCGGCAGCGCGTCCAGCACCACCACGGCGGACGGCACCATGTACCCGGGCAGCCGCTCGGCGACGAAGTCGCGGACCGAGGCGGGCAGTCCGACCGTGCCCTGGGCGGCGACCACGTAGGCCACCAGGAGCGCGTCACCGACCTCCTCCCCCCGGACGACCACGGCCGCCTGAAGGACCTGCGGGTGCGCGGCCACCGCGGCCCGGACCTCGCCCAGCTCGATCCGGAAGCCACGGACCTTAACCTGGTCGTCGGCCCGGCCGAGGTACTCCATCTCACCCCGGGCGTTCCGGCGCACCAGGTCGCCCGTGCGGTACAGGCGCTCGCCCGCCCCGCCGAACGGATCGGCGACGAACCGCTCCGCCGTCAGACCCGCACGCCCCAGGTAACCGCGTGCCAGACCCGCGCCCGCCAGGTAGAGCTCACCGGCCGCGCCCGACGGGACCGGCGACAGCGCGCCGTCCAGCACGTACGCCCGGGTGTTCGCGATCGGCGCGCCGATCGGTACGTCCGTCACCCCGGGCCGCGCCTGCCAGCTGAGCGCGTCCACGGTCGTCTCGGTCGGGCCGTAGGTGTTGAACAGCCGCCGGCCGGCGGCCCAGCGCTCGACCACCTCCGGCGGGCAGGCCTCGCCGCCGACCTCCAGCACCACCTCCGCGCCGATCGAGCCCTCCTCCAGAGCCGCCAGCACCGCAGGCGGCAGGGTCGCGTGTGTCACCCCGGCCTCGGTGAAGAAGCCGGCCAGCTCGGCGCCCAGACGCCGGTTCGGCGGGACCACGACCAACGTCGCCCCGTACGTGAGGGCCAGCGACCATTCCAGGCAGAAGTTGTCGAAGCTCACCGAGGCGAACTGCGCCACCCGCGAGTCCGGACCGGCCCCGAAGCGGGCCAGCGCCGCCACCGTGTTCGCGAACGCCTCCAGCGGAACACCCACGCCCTTCGGCCGACCCGTCGACCCCGAGGTGTAGATCACGTACGCCAGCTGCCCGGGCAGCGCGGCGGGCCGCTCGGCCGGGGTGGCCGGCTCCCGGAGTACCTCCGCGGAGTCCACCAGCAGCACCGGCGTCCCCGCCCGTTCGACCACTTCGGCCGTGGCCGCCGAGGCCAGCACCAGCGCGGGACTCGCGTCCTCGAGCATGAAGGCGATCCGCTCGGCCGGGTACTCCGGGTCCACCGGCAGGTAGGCGGCACCCGACTTCAGCACCGCCAGCACCGCGACGACCAGGTCCACGCCCCGCTCCAGGGCCAGGGCGACCACCGACTCCGGGCCGACCCCGCGGCCCGCCAGCCGCTGCGCCAGCCGGTTCGCCCGGGCATCCAGCTCGGCGTACGACACCTCCTCGCCGTCGGCGACGACCGCCACCGCGTCGGGGGTCCGCGCCGCCCAGTGCTCGAACTGCCCGACCACGGGCACCGGGGACACCTCGGTCGCCGTGTCGTTCCACTCGGTGAGGACCCGGCGCAGCTCCTCCTCGGCCAGCACCGGGAGCGTGTTCAGCCGCTGGTCCGCGCCTGTGGCCAGCGCCGTCTCCAGCGCGCCGACCAGTTGCTCGGTGGCCGTGCGCAGCAGCACGCCCACCGCCTGGGGGTCGACCGGCGCCACCGCGTCCACGTCCAGCGCGATCGACTCGCCGGTGTCGTTGACCGAGACGCTCAACGGATAGTTGGTGCGCTCCCGCGCGTACACCTGCCGTATGCCGGCCAAGCCGTCGGCCGATGCCTGCGCGGCACTCGGAGCCGTGTTGTGGCGGTAGTTGAGGAACGAGGTGAACAGTGGTGTGTCGCCCGCGACTCCACTGGCCTGCTGGGCCAGCGCCAACGACGCGTGCTCGTGCTCCAGCAGGTCAGCCAGCTGGGCACGCATGCCCGTGACCGCGCCCAGCACGCTCAGCTCACCCGTGCGCACCCGCACCGGCAAGGTGTTGATGAACGGTCCGAGCACCTGCGCCGAACCCTCGCCCGAGTTCATCCGGCCGAACAGCACCGTGCCGAAAACGACGTCGTCACGACTGCTGACCGCAGCCAGCACGCGCGCCCACGCCACATGCAGCACCGTCGCCGCGCTCGTCCCCAGACGACGCGAGACTCCACGCAG
The DNA here is from genome assembly GCF_040299045.1 of Streptomyces sp. NPDC001027. Classification (NCBI taxonomy): domain Bacteria; kingdom Bacillati; phylum Actinomycetota; class Actinomycetes; order Kitasatosporales; family Streptomycetaceae; genus Streptomyces; species Streptomyces sp. NPDC001027. The sequence goes on along the minus strand of NZ_JBEPBI010000358.1, from coordinate 2,921 downwards.
GCGCTCGTGCAGCTCCGGCGAGAACGGCACCATCCGACGCACCGCGGCCGCGCCGTCACCGCGCACGTCCACCAGCCCGAACGGCGCGGTCGGCTCCTCCACGTCGTCCAGCAGGTCGGCGAAGTACCGCTCGTGCTCCGCCTGCGCCACGCCACCACGCGCCTGCGCGACGAAGGTACGGAACGGCAGTGGCTCCGGCAGCGTGTCACCACGCCCCGTCAGGAACGCCTCCACCTCTCTCAGCAGCACCTCGACCGCCGTGTGGTCCTGCACGATGTGATGCACGCGCATCAGCGCCAGCCAGCTGTCGCCCTCCGGCACCGCCGCCACATGTATGTCGATCAACGGCGCACGGCCCAGGTCCACCGACAGGCCGGCGAGGGCCAGCAACTGCTCGACCTGGTCCCCGGCCTGTGGATCAAGCGCCACCTCCGCAACCGGCAGCATGGCCTTGCGCCACACCACCTGCACCGGCTCGACCAGTCCCTTCCACACGATCGAGGTGCGGAAGATGTCATGCCGGTCCACGACCCGTTGCAGCGCCTCGACGAACGCGTCCAGACGCGTCCGCGACGCGAACTCCAGCACCGTGGGCAGCACATACGCATCCACACCGCCCTCGGCCATGAGGTGGTGGAACCACAGGCCCTGCTGCAGCGGTGCCAACGGATAGACGTCCGCCACGTTCGCCGCACCGCCCTGGACCGTCGCGACGACTCCGGCGATCTCGTCAGCGGTCAGCTCCACCAGGGGCAGCATCTCCGGGGTGATCTCCACGGCGTCCGCGGGGATCAGGTTCGCCGGCACCTCCACCTGCGTCGCGCCCGTCGACGCCGCCAGGCCGGCCGGGGTCGGGGACTGGAAGAACGCCCGCACCGACACCGACACACCATGCCCGCGCAGCACCTCCACCAGACGCACCGCGAGCAGCGAATGGCCGCCCAACTGGAAGAAGTTGTCCTCGACCCCGACGCTCTCCAGGCCCAGTACCTCGGCGAAGGCGGCGCAGAGAACCTCTTCGCGGGCGTTCGCCGGTCCGCGCCCCGCCCTTGCCGTGTACTCCGGGGCGGGCAGGGCCTTGCGGTCCAGCTTTCCGTTGATCGTCAACGGGAGTCCGTCGAGGACCACGATCGCGGAGGGGACCATGTGCTCCGGCAGCCGTGCGGTCAGGAACTCGTGAGTGATGGAGGGGAGTTCGTCGCCGTCATGACCATCGGCAGGCACCACGTAGGCCACCAGCCGGGTGTCACCGGCGTCCTGGCGCGCGACGACCGCCGCCTGCGCCACCCCGGGATGCTCGGCCACCACCGAACCGATCTCGCCCGGCTCGATCCGGAAGCCGCGGACCTTCACCTGCTCGTCCGCACGTCCCAGGTATTCCAGCCGACCGTCCGCACCCCACCGCGCCCTGTCACCGGTCCGGTACATCCGTTCACCCGCCGCACCGAACGGCGACGCCACGAAGCGCTCCGCCGACAGCCCCGCGCGCCCGAGGTAGCCGCGCGCCAGCTGACCTCCGGTCACATACACCTCACCACCGACTCCCACCGGCACCGGACGCAACCGCTCGTCCAGCACGAACACGCCCAGCCCGGGAATGCCGCGGCCGACCACACTGCCCGCGGCGTCCCCGGCCGCCAGCTCCTGGAACGTCACGTGCACCGTGGTCTCGGTGATGCCGTACATGTTCACCAACCGCGGACCATCCGCACCATGGCGCTCCCACCACCCGGCCAGCCGCACCGGATCCAGCGCCTCACCGCCGAACACCACGGCACGCAAGGACCGCACCGCCTCCGGCCGCCGCTCCTCGGCTCCCATGAACTGGTAGAACGCCGACGGAGTCTGGCTCAGCATCGTCACGCCCGCGCGTTCCACCAGCGCCACGAAGTCCTCCGGCGAACGCGACACCTCGTACGACACGACGGCCACCCGACCGCCGTGCAGCAGCGCGCCCCACAACTCCCACACCGAGAAGTCGAACGCGAAGGAGTGGAACCAGCTCCACACGTCCGCGGGGCCGAACCCGAACAGGCCCTGCGTCCGGGCGAACAGGTCCGTCACGTTCCGGTGTGTCACCACCACACCCTTGGGACGTCCCGTCGAACCCGAGGTGTAGATCACGTACGCCGGCTGGTCCGGTGCCAAGTCCCCGCGCTCGTCCGTGGACAGCACGTCGGCGCTCAGGAGCGCCAACTCCCGTGCCACCGCCGGGTCGTCGAGGGTCACGACGTCGACCTCCAACCCCGACAACCGGTCCGCCGCCCCCTGTTCGGTCAGGACCAGCGCGGCCTTGGCATCGTCGATCGTGAACGCCACCCGGTCCGCCGGATACGCCGGATCGATCGGCAGATACGCACCGCCTGCCTTCACCACCGCCAACAGCGCCACGATCAACTCGACGCCGCGCTCCAGGCAGACGCCCACCACCGACTCCGCACCCACACCGCGCGAAACCAGCGACCGTGCGAGCCGGTTCGCCCGCGCTTCCAACTCCGCGTACGAGACCCGCTCGCCGTCGGCGACGATCGCCACCGCATCGGGAGTCTGTGCCGCCTGCGCCTCGAACAGGGCCGGCAGAGTGGTCCCCGCCGACTCGGCCCCGGCGTCGTTCCACTCCGTCAGGATCCGGTGCAGTTCCTCGGTGCCCAGCACGGGGAGGTCTCGGAGTGCCTCGTCCGGCGCGCCGTCCAGTGCCGTCTCGACCAGGGGAACCAGGCCCTCGACGGCCGTCTGCACCAGCAGGCCGACGGACTCCGGAGCGATCGGCGCGACCGCGTCGATCACGAGCGCCATCGTGTCGCCGTTGTCGTCGACGGAGACGGTGAGCGGGTAGTTGGTGCGCTCGCGGGAGGACAGCACCCGCATGCCCTCGGGCGCGGTGTCACCCCGCTGTTCGGCCTCCGCACCGGTGTTGTGGC
>NZ_JBEPBI010000357.1:0-5923 GCF_040299045.1 Streptomyces sp. NPDC001027 | reverse complement strand
AGCGGGTACTTCCTCGGGGCAGGCATCGTCTGGGCTCCTCTCATGAAACCCATCTGACCCTCTGTCAACACATCCCGCATCTCGGGGGAAGCTCAGCGCCTGGTGGTACATCCGCAAGCACCCCTGCTGGAGACTGCGCCTACGCCCCGGCCCAGATGGCTCGCTGGAAGCGACCGGCGCACAGATGGCCCAGGCTCTCGACGCGGCAGTCTCCTTCGGCGGCATCAAGGAATGGCAAGCCTCCTTGTACGAGCCGGAGACCATCGCCTTCGGAGGCCTGGAAGGAATGACGATCACCGAACAGATCTTCCACGTCGACAGCGTCGGAGTGCTCGCCTACGACCAGATCGCCACAGACGGCTCGAGCCCACTCCTGGACGCCAAGACCACCTCCCTGTGTGTGCTCACGCTGCTTATGCGCGCTGCCGGACTCGAGTGGGGGGAGCAGGCAGACGTGTGGGGGCAGGTCGAAGCCAGACGAGTGCTGCCCCCCGACATCGCCCCGGACAAGGTCAGCTCCATGGTGGACACCATGCGCGCGCTCACCTCCTTCGATCCCGCCCCCGCCCTCGCCGGCGGCCCACTCGCGCCCCTTGCCGACTGGATCGCCGGCATGGAACGCGGCGGGGCAAGCCTGAAGGCTGCCTCTGAAGGCAACCGCTTGGACCTCGGACTCAGAGCCATCCTGGCCCGGCACGTCATCTTCCACTGGAACCGCATGGGATTCAGCACCCGACAACAAGCAATCTGGTCGCGCGCTGCCCGGGAAGCCATCCTGGGACAATGACCTGACCCCTGCAGCGGACCTAACGGACCCGTCCACTGCCCCCTCCCCCAAAGTGACCGCGGCCCTGGGTCCTGAGCCGCTGCCGACTGGAACCGGTCTCACGAGCCACACATAGATGGTCTGATCTGCGGGGGCAGCGGTTTCCTCGGGGCGCAGCTGGTTCGACAGGCGAGAGCGGCCGGACATACCCGATGCGTGGCTGTCGAGGGGGGTGATGAAGTCGACGAGGAGCTCCCTCGACACCGACGAGGTGGAGCGCTGCCCGAAGACACCGTCCTGGAGTCGCTGTCGAACGCGGCGCTGCTGAGGGCCTTCCGGGAACTGCCCGCCCGCATGCGCGAAGTGACCTGGCATTGGGCTACCGGCATCCCCGTGGCCGACACCGCCTGCGGCATGGGAATCGCCCCGGCGACCGTACGGGTCCACCTCCACTAAGCGCGGCTGCGCCTGGCCTGCAACCCCGCTCTCGCCGCCCCATGCACCGAGCAGAGCAGCGACCGGTGATCGCTGGGGACTCTCCAGGCCCGTGGCGGTCGCACTCTGCCCGCCCGTGGGCTCGAGGCGTCCTCCGTGCTCGGCAACCAGTGGCTGCAGCGCTTGCAGGTGTGGTGCAAAGGCCTTCGATCCTTGCCCCGGTCGGGCGGCTGGAGCCATGAAACGCCGCTGGGCCATCAGCGGCCAGTCGCCGCAGGGACAGAAGACTGGGGTGACCGGCAGGGGCCCGAAGCGGCCTCATCAAACCCCAACACTGCCCCGGATGCAGGCAACCCGGAATCCTGATCGTCTCCCCTCCCCCGCGGAGTCGAAGAGCAGCAGCCCTGGGCAGGGGCGCAGATGCGTGCGCCTCCCGCTCAGGGCGGGTGATCCACAGCAGGAGCCCGCTCGGCTCGTCCACTGCTTGTCGGACACGCCGCTTGGTGCCGGCCTCATGTTTTTTCATCAGGTGCATGACCGAGAGTCCGATGCATCGATCAGCGAGCCACGAACGAGTGATCATGAACCTCGGGAGGGGGACTCAACCCTCTCAGGCGTGATTTCGGCCGGCGAAGTCTCGAACGGAGCAGATCATCTGCGCTGCAGATCCCCCTATCGGTGGGCTGTGAACTCGTTCGGCCGCTCCCAGCCCTCGCCGCGTCGCAGCCGCGCTCGAACCGAGGGAGGCTCGTCGCTGACCTCGTGCCCGCGACAGGGCGGCACGTGCAACGGAGGGACCATGGTGACGAACAACATCAACCCACTGCCCGGCCATCGAATCCTGAACTGCATTCCCTCCCGTGACACTGAGCGGGACTGGCAGATGCAGCATGCCCTCGAGGCGGGGGTCGTAGCAGAGGAGCTCGAAGCAGCTCCCGACCACGTCGATATTCGCGAGCCCTGGTGGCCCATCGCCGACCAGGGAGACACAGGCTCGTGCGTGGGCTGGGCGACCGCCGACTCGGTCCTGCGCTGGTGCATGGTCAAGGCCGGCAAGCTGCACCAGGACGATCCCCTGTCGGTGCGCTACATCTGGATGGCCTCCAAGGAGACCGACCAGTTCATCAGCCAGCCCACCACCTTCGTCGAAGGCGCAGGCACCAGCCTCAAAGCCGCTCTCGACATCGCCCGCAAGTTCGGTGCGGCGCGTGAGGCAGACCTGCCTTTCAAGCCCCCTCCGCTGATGTTCCCCGGCTCGACCGCGACGTTCTACGCCCGCGCGGCCAAACTGCGAGTAGCCGGCTACTTCAACCTGGGACGAGATGCGAACGAGTGGCGTCGTTGGCTGGCTTCGGGCGGCGGCCCGATCCTGGTCCGGCTCGACGTCGACCGCACGTGGGACGAGGCGCCCGACACGGACGGCAAGCTCGACGTCTACAAGCGGGAGACCGCCCGCGGGGGCCACGCGGTCGCCATCGTGGGCTACACGGCCGACCGCCGCTTCATCGTCCGCAACAGTTGGGGAACTTCCTGGGGGCGTGACGGCTACGGCTTCGCATCGCAGGAGTACGCGCAGCAGGCGTTCACCGAGGCCTATGGGGTGACCGTCTGACGACAAGTCAAGTGACCTTCATGGCCTTCATGGCCTTTGGCGCCATGTCTCGGTGATGCCCCTACGGTCGGCGGCCCTGGCGTGAACCGCGGGGGATGGGTGCCACGAGTCCGCGGGTGTGCTTCGCAGCGGGCGTCCGCGTGAGGCGGTGTACGCAGTCTTACACCGCCCTGCCGGCCATCGCCCGGCGGTCGGCCGTTCGGCGAACACACGCCGTGCGGGCAGGGCGCACAGCCGAGCAGACCGGCCTGGGACAGGAGCGTCACTTGCGGGCCGGCCGTCGCGCTGCGGTGACGTCGTCGACCTGGCCCCCTTCCTCGGCTTCGACGCCTTCTTGCGGGGTTGAATGTCGACGGCGTCGGCGCGGCGCGTCATGGCCGACGGCGCTCGGCGCCCCAGGGCCGAGTGCGTCGGGCGTCGGCACCAGCAGCGTTGCACTGCTCGATGAAGAAGCGTTTCGGCATTGTCTCGGCGGCGGTTCCCCCCTGCCGCCAAGGCGAAGTAACATGCCGTCAGGAGCCGGTCAGCGAGGTCGCCGCGCCCGCTGCGAGGCGGTGCCGCCCTGGTCGGGGCCCGCGCTGTGGTGCGCGAGGGGCCGTTTACGATCCACGCCGGCTCTGTTGGCGGTCGATGTCGCGCTGTCCGCGTGTGGGCTGAGCGCGCTGGGAAGCGCGCGCACCGGCCGGCCGGACGTCGTGCTTGAGGGCGCGGGTGTGGGCCGCCGCGTCGAACGTGGCCGTGTCGTTGAAGGCGGTTCGGCGCTGGCCGGCGCTTTGCGAGATCAGGTCTTCGGTGAGCCGCGCCATCTGCCCCGAGGGCGCCACCCCGAGTTCTTGCTGCAGCAGCGTCTCATAGTGCCGGTAGCGCATGAGGGCGCAGGCGATGTTGCCCTCGTCGGCGTGGATCTCTATCAGGATGCGGTGAGCGTTTTCCCGTATGGGGTCCACGGCGATGGCCGCCGTGGCGCTCTGGATGGCGGCCAAGTACTGACCGGCTGCCCTGCATTGCAGGGCGAGGCTCTCAAGGGCGTGCTGGCGCAGTTGTCCCCAGCGTTCGCGTTCAGGGATCAGCCATTCGTCGGGCCAGCCGGGCAGAAGCTGGCGAGTGAGGTCGCCTATGTACGCCTCGCAGTCGAGGGGTGGCTGGCTGAGGCCGGCGATCGTCTCTTTGGCCTTGGCCCACGCGCACTGCAGGTCGACGGTGACCGAGGCGGCGAGTCGCAGGCGATGGCCGATGCTGTCGATCGCGGTGAGGGCGCAGGCCCGCCGCCCCTGGCACAAGGCGGTGCGGAGGTTGGCCGCTGCACGTGCAGGGGGGCAGTCGGGCCAGAGCGCCTCGGCCGCGGCGCCTCGGTAAATCCCGTCGGGGTTCAGCGCCAGCAGCGCCAAAAGACGCTGTGCGCCCGACGGAAGCGTGAGGCGATTCTCGGCGTACGTGAACTCGAAGACCCCAAGTAGCTCTAGAAATGCGGCATTCGGAGACACACACCTAACTGTGCAGGCAACTTTTACTTCGTGCATCTGCGAATAAGACCACTGAAGCCGGAAAACACATAGGCAGCGAGAGGGCCGCAAGGAATTCTTCACCTCTTCGGCATGCGGCCTGACCTGCCCGTCAACGGACCGGCAATGTGACAGAGACGTTTCCGGAACGCGGGCTGCACATTCGTACTACGTCCGAGAGATGACCGTGCTCGAGCCTCGAATAGACCGTGCTGGTATCGACGGAAAGGGCTGGCCGTGGAAGTCCGTTCAATCTTGAAGGGCCTTCGAGCATCAGACGGCCTTCTGGGCGAATCACGGGTCTGCGTCGCTGTCCTGGACGGACCGGTGAACCTTGCTCATCCCTGCTTCGCGGGCGCCGACGTCACGCGGCTGGACACGCTGGTGACGCAGGCTGCGGGCGACGGCCCGATGTCTGTGCATGGAACCCATGTCGCCAGCCTGATCTTCGGTCAGCCGGGCAGCCCCGTCGTCGGCGTCGCCCCTCGGTGCCGGGGTCTGATCCTGCCGGTCTTCGCCGATGCCTGTGACAGCCGGGTGCCTCAGATGGACCTGGCGCGCGCCATCGAACAGGCCGTCCAGGCAGGCGCCCACATCATCAACATCAGCGGCGGCGAGCGAACGCCGGACGGGCATCCGGACAGCATGCTGGAGCGAGCGCTTCGGCTGTGCGAGGAGCGCGGCGTCTTGGTGGTGGCCGCCGTGGGAAACGACGGCTGCGACTGCCTCCAGGCCCCCGCCGCCGCCCCTTCGGTGCTCGCCGTGGGCGCCTCAGGCATCGACGGCCGGCCTTTGGACATCAACAACTGGGGCGGAGCCTACCGCCGCAACGGCGTGCTCGCTCCGGGCCAGGACATCGAGGGCGCCGATCCTGGGGGAGGCGTGCGGGCGCTGACCGGGAGCAGTTTCGCCACTCCGGCGGCGTCCGGACTCGCCGCCCTGCTGGTGGCCGCCCAACTGCGAAGGGGGCTTCCGCCCGATCCGAGAGCTGCGGGCGGCGCGATCCTCGACACCGCCTCTCCACCCGCGTGCATGCCCGAGGAGGCCGCGCACTGCCGCCGATTCCTTGTGGGCACGATGAACGCCGCGCGCGCCTACGACCTGGTCACCTCGGCCGATGGCCCGTCCGGCGAACATGCCGGGGGCCTCGAACATCCGCAAGCGTATGCGGGCAGCGATACAGCCAAGGGAGTCAACGCGGCGCAACCTGACCTGGGTCGCTGCGGCGGGATCACCGGGGCACGCCATATCTGGACCCTGGCATTCGCGCACAACATCGCCTTCGCCCCGCACACGGGTTTCTCCGGAGGACTTTCCCAGCTGGCCGCCCTCCATGTCGCCGCTGCGGCACCGTCGCTGCTCGCGCTGGAGTACATGTTCATCGACAACCCGTGCCGGGAGATCTTCGTGGGCGGCTATCCGCAGGCAGAGAAGGGCCTGCTCCGGGTGCCGGACGGCCCGGGCCTCGGACTGCAGCTGGACATGGACAAGATCGAGCGCTACACCGTCCGGCACTAGGAGCTGTCTTCAAATGTCACGCCCACATCAGGAGCGAGGCGAGGGTGACGGCTGCCTGGTAGGACTCGGCGGTCTTGTCGTAGCGGGTCG
>NZ_JBEPBI010000356.1:0-5969 GCF_040299045.1 Streptomyces sp. NPDC001027 | reverse complement strand
GGCGGCGGTGGCCATGACGCGCCTGCCGGTGTCCAGTCCGCCGGTGAAGGAGACCAGGTCGACGCGGGGGTCCTCGGAGAGCGGGGCGCCCACCTCGGGACCCGCGCCCAGCACCAGGTTGGCGACGCCGGCCGGCAGTCCGGCCTCCTCCAGCGCCTTCATCAAAAGGATCGAGGTGGAGGGAGTCAGCTCGCTGGGCTTGAGGACGATCGTGTTGCCGGCCACGAGCGCCGGGGCGACCTTCCAACTGGCTTGAAGGAGAGGGTAGTTCCAGGGGGTGATCAGTGCGCACACGCCGACCGGCTCATACACGACCCGGCTGACCGCGTCGTCGCGACCGGTGTCGATCACTCGGCCGGCGTCGGTGCCCGCGAGACCGCCGTAGTAGCGGAAGCAGGAGACGACGTCGGCGATGTCGTACTCGCTCTCCACCACCCGCTTGCCGGTGTCGAGCGACTCCGCGCGGGCGAAGCTCTTGGTGTCGCGCTCGATGATGTCGGCGGTGCGCAGCAGCAGTGCGCCGCGCTCCCGCTCCGAGGCGCCCGGCCAGGGACCGGAGTCGAAGGCCTCCCGGGCCGCGGCGATCGCCGCCTCGGCGTCGGGGCGCGTTCCTTCCGAAACGGTCGCCGTGAGCGTGCCGTCAGAGGGACATCGGATGTCCCGGTGACCGCCGGCCAGCGGGTCCCGCCATTCGCCATTCACATACAGGTCTGCCACGCGCGAGCCTTCCGACTGAAATTCGTTGCGCATCGTGCACCCGATTGCTTGTGATGGAACACCCTGTCGGCTGACCAGACACACGTCAAGACGTTGGCGGATGACGATTTGGCCATGCGGTCACTTGCCCGCCCACTCTTGACCGCAGGCGACACCGAGCCGACCATGTTGCGTATCGCTCACCATGTTGTGCAATACGCACCGACGGAGGCCGCCCATGTCCCCCCGACCGCAACCCGGCCGCGAGTTCGTCCTGACCCTTTCCTGCCCCGACAGCGCCGGGCTGGTTCACGCCGTGAGCGGCTTTCTCGTCAGGAACTCCGGCAACATCCTGGAAAGCCAGCAGTTCGACGACCGACTTCAGGGCCGGTTCTTCATGCGGGTCCACTTCGACGTCTCCGACCCCAGCGTCGACCTGGAGGGTCTGCGGTACCGCTTCGGCCCCGTCGCCCAGGCCTACGGCATCTCGTGGTCCCTCAGCGACGCCTCGACGCCGACCCGGACGCTCATCATGGTGTCCAAGTTCGGGCACTGCCTCAACGACCTGCTCTTCCGCCAACGGGCGGGCGCGCTCAACATCGAGATCCCCGCGATCGTCTCCAACCACCGGGAATTCGAGAAGCTCGCGGAGACGTACAGCGTCCCCTTCCACCACGTCCCGGTGACCCGGGACACCAAGCCCGAGGCCGAGGCCCGGCTGCTCGAGCTCGTCCGCGAGCTGGACATCGACCTGGTGGTGCTGGCCCGCTACATGCAGATTCTCTCCGACGACCTCTGCAAGGAGCTGGACGGCCGCGCCATCAACATCCACCACTCCTTCCTCCCCAGCTTCAAGGGCGCACGACCCTACGACCAGGCCTACGACCGCGGGGTGAAGCTCGTCGGCGCGACGGCGCACTACGTGACGTCGGACCTGGACGAGGGCCAGATCATCGAGCAGGACGTGGTGCGGGTGGACCACTCGCTGGACCCCGGCGAGCTGGTCACGGTCGGCCGTGACGTGGAGGCCCAGGTGCTCGCGCACGCGGTGAAGTGGCACAGCGAGAACCGGGTGATGGTCGAGGGAAACCGCACGGTCGTCTTCCGCTGAGCGGCACGGCGTCCGTATACGAACGCCGGAACGCCGGACGGGCCGAGAGCCCGTCCGGCGTTCCGCGTCCGGCCACCGGCGAATGTGAGACCGGTGTGCTCAGCCCTCCAGCCGGTCCAGCAGAGCCCGCCGCCACCGCTCCGTCTCCGCGATCTGGTTGAAGGTGAACAGGTGCAGCCCCGCCACCCCGGACGCGGGGTCGGTGAGGGCGTCCCGGGTACGGGTGAGCAACTTCTCCGGCGCGTAGCCGCCGGGCGCGGCGAAGCGCACGAACCACGAGGGGTGACGGGTCAGGAAGCGGGCCGACTCCCCCACGCCGATCTTCGTCGCCATGGACAGCAGCTTGGCCCGCTGCACGGGCCCCGCGACGCCCACATGGACCGGCAGGGTCACGTCCCGGCGCCTGATGCGCGCGAGCCACTCGCCCAGCACCCGCGGGTCGAAGCAGAGGTTGCTCACGATGTACGTGGCGTGCTCGCGCTTGTCCCACATCGCCTGGACGGTGACGTCGTCGTGGATGAGCGGATGGCTCTCCGGATAGCCGGTGACCCCGACCCGGGCGAACGGGTCGCCCAGCTCGCCGAGCCGGCGGAGCACCGGCAGCGCCCCGTCGTAGGAACCGGCCGGCGGGTCGGCGTCGCCCGCCGGGACGAACACGTCGTCCACGCCCGCCTCGCGCAGCCGGTCGACGACGTCCTTGAGGTGGACGTCGTCGCGCAGGAGCCGGGCGGGGACGTGCGGGACCACACGGTATCCGTGCGCGGCGAGTCGGCCGGCGAGGTCGAGGGTCGGTTCCAGGCCCTTGACCGGTGACGCCGTCACGGTGACGACGACGTCGTGCGGGACGTGAGCGAGGACCTTCTCCTCGGTCGTCCTCGCCGGCAGCACCTCGTAGCGGACCGTCCTCAGCAGCGCGTGAAGCCCTGGGGCGGCCAACGTCTACTCCGCCTGCTTCTGCATGTCGCGGTGGCGGTAGTACGCGGCCGTCGACGGCGCCGCCGGCTTCTTGCCGAGGATGAGGTCGGCGGCCTTCTCGGCGATCATCATCACCGGGGCGTAGATGTTGCCGTTGGTGACGTACGGCATGACCGAGGCGTCGACCACCCGCAGTCCCTCCACGCCGTGCACGCGCATGCTGGTGGGGTCCACGACGGACATCTCGTCCGTGCCCATCTTGCAGGTGCACGACGGGTGCAGCGCTGTCTCGCCGTCCTTGGCGACCCAGGCGAGGATCTCCTCGTCCGTCTCCACGGACGGTCCGGGGGAGATCTCCCCGCCGTTGTAGGGGGCGAGCGCGGGCTGGTTGAGGAGCTTGCGGGCCACCCGGATCGCCTCGACCCACTCACGGCGGTCCTGCTCGGTGGAGAGGTAGTTGAAGCGCAGGGCCGGGTGCTCCCTCGGGTCCCTGCTCTTGATCTTCACCGAGCCGATGGCGTCGGAGTACATGGGGCCCACGTGCACCTGGTAGCCATGGCCTCCGGCCGGGACGGAACCGTCGTAGCGGACCGCGATCGGCAGGAAGTGGAACATCAGGTTGGGGTAGTCCACGTCCTCGTTGCTGCGGGCGAAGCCGCCGGCCTCGAAGTGGTTGGTGGCGGCGGGACCCTTGCGGAAGAGCCACTGCAGCCCGATGAACGGCGCGCGCCACTTCGCCAGGTACGGCTGCATGGAGACGGGCTGCTCGCAGGCGTACTGGATGTACACCTCCAGATGGTCCTGCATGTTCTCGCCGACGCCCGGGAGGTCGTGGACGACGTCGATGCCGAGGGCGCGCAGCTCCTCCGCGTTGCCGACGCCGGAGAGCTGCAGCAGCTGCGGGGAGTTGATCGCGCCGCCGCAGAGGATGACCTCCTTGGCGCGGACCTGCTGCAGGGCGCCCTTGCCGCGCCGGTACTCGACGCCGACGGCCTTCTTGCCCTCGAAGAGGACGCGGGTGACGAGCGAGCGGGTGCGGACGGTGAGGTTGGGGCGCTTGCGGACGGGCTTGAGGTAGGCCTTCGAGGCCGACAGCCGGCGGCCGCGGTGGACGTTGCGGTCGAACTTGGCGAAGCCCTCCTGGCGGTAGCCGTTGACGTCGTCCGTGGGGGCGTACCCGGCTTCCTCGGTGGCCTTGAGGAAGGCGCCGAACAACGGGTTGGAGGCCGGGCCGCGTTCCAGGACGAGGGGGCCGTCGTGGCCGCGGAACTCGTCGTCGGGGTCGGCCGCGAGGCAGTTCTCCATGCGCCGGAAGTACGGCAGGCAGTGCGCGTAGTCCCAGGTCTCCATTCCGGGATCGGCGGCCCAGCGCTCGTAGTCCATGGGGTTGCCGCGCTGGAAGATCATGCCGTTGATGCTGCTGGAGCCGCCCAGCACCTTGCCGCGCGCGTGGTAGACGCGCCGGCCGCCCATGTGCGGCTCCGGCTCGGACTCGTACTTCCAGTCGTAGAACCGGCTGCCGATCGGATAGGTCAGCGCCGCCGGCATGTGAATGAAGACGTCCCACGGGAAGTCCGAGCGGCCCGCCTCCAGGACCAGGACCCGGTTCGCCGGGTCGGCGGACAGCCTGTTTGCCAGTGCACTGCCCGCGGAACCACCGCCGACGATCACGAAGTCGTACTGCACAGGAGCCATGGTGCCTCGTCTCACTCGCGCCGTAGATATGCGTGGCATGCTAGACCCGGTCGCGCTATACGCACCAGGTTGCGAACGACGCAACTTATGTTGCTTCGTTTCGGGGCGGTCGCTTGCAAGTGTGTTGTTTACTGCGCGTATAGTTGCACGGTGAGCAACTACAGCCTTGACACAGAAACGTCGAATCCACCCGCCGGCGGAGTGCAGTCGGTCGACCGCGCCATCAGCGTCCTGGAGATCCTCGCGCAGCGCGGCGAGGCCGGTGTCAGCGAGGTGGCGGCCGAGATCGAGGTGCACAAGTCGACGGCCTTCCGTCTCCTCGGAGCCCTGGAGGCGCGCGGCCTGGTCGAGCAGGCCGGCGAGCGCGGCAAGTACCGCCTCGGGTTCGGCATCGTGCGCCTGGCCGGCGCGGTCACCGGCCGTATCGACATCACACAGCAGGGCCGTCCCGTGTGCGAACGTCTGGCCGAGGAGATCGGCGAGACCGTCAACATCGCCGTGATGCAGGAGCAGTACGCGATCAACCTGTACCAGGTGCGCGGACCGGGAGCCGTCACCGCGCACAACTGGGTGGGTCAGCTGACCCCGCTGCACGCCACGTCGAGCGGCAAGATCCTGCTCGCGCACCTGTCGGCCAAGGAGCGCGCCGCGCTGCTGACGGCCGCGGGCATGAAGAAGGTGACCCCGCACACCATCACCGCGAAGACGAAGCTGGAGAACAACCTCGTCGCCGCCCGGGAACGGGGTTACGCCTTCACCCTGGAGGAGTTGGAGATCGGTCTGCACGCCATGGCCGCGCCGGTGCGCAACCGGGAGGGCGAGGTCATCGCCGCCCTCAGCGCCTCCGGACCCTCCTACCGGTTCACCGAGGAACGTCTGCACGAGATGTCCCCGGTGCTGGTCAAGGGCGCCGCGGAGATCAGTCACCGCATGGGTTTCCTGGGCTGACTCACCCGTGGCGAGTGCCGAGGCGCTCGCTCACCCAGTCGTGGAACGCGCCGATGTGGTGCTCGCTGGGCACCAGCACGCCCCCCTTGGCGTACATCCGCGAGCTCATCCCGGGCTGGGTGCGCTCACAGGCGTCGAAGTCCTGCCGGTTGACCCGGTCGAAGAGCTCCACGGACCGGCTGACGTCCTTGCCGCTCTCCACGACGTGCGGCAGGTACAGCCAGTCGCACTCGACGATCGTGCGGTCCGCGGCCACCGGGTACATCCGGTGGAAGATCACATGGTCCGGCACGAGGTTGATGAAGACCTGCGGCTTGACGGTGATCGCGTAGTAGCGGCGGTCCTGCTCTTCCGCGACGCCGGGGATGCGGTCCAGGCCCTCGGAGCCGTCGACGGTGAACCCCTGGACCTGCTCGCCGAACTCCGCGCCATGCCCGACGTAGTACTGGGCGGCGTAGCCGTCCGCGAACTCCGGCAGGACCTCGGTCAGTTCGGGGTGGATCGTGGCACAGTGGTAGCACTCCATGAAGTTCTCGATGATGAGCTTCCAGTTCGCCTTCACGTCGTACGTGATCCGACGTCCCACCGACAGGTTGTCGACGTC
>NZ_JBEPBI010000355.1:0-5982 GCF_040299045.1 Streptomyces sp. NPDC001027 | reverse complement strand
GTTCCGTCGCGGCGGGACCGGACGACGGCGCCGCATCGTCCGCTGACCTGCACTCACCCCGGGACCGACCGCCCGACCCGCGCGGGCGCCGATCCGCCGGGACACGCGCGGAGAGGAACACCGGATGAGGACCGACCGCCTCGGGCGCAGCGCGGTGCGGGTCACGGAGCTGGGCTTCGGCGGCGGCCCGCTGGGCGGGCTGTTCGCCCCGCTCGACGAGGAGACCGCGGCCGCGACGCTGAGCGCCGCATGGGACTGCGGCATCCGCTACTTCGACACGTCCCCGCACTACGGCCTCGGCCAGTCCGAGCGCCGCACCGGTGACTTCCTCCGCGGGATGCCACGCGACGCGTTCACCCTGTCCACCAAGGTGGGACGGCTCCTCGTCCCGCAGGATCCCCGGGGCCGCAGCGACGAGCGATTCCACGTGCCCGCGACGCATCGCCGGGTGTGGGACTTCTCCCGGGACGGCGTGCTGCGCAGCGTGGAGGACTCGCTCGCCCGCATGGGCGTCGACCGCGTCGACGTGCTCCTTCTCCACGACGCCGAGGAGCACTTCGGCGCAGCGCTGCGCGAAGGCTTCCCCGCACTGGCCGAACTGCGCGCCCAGGGCGTGGTCGGGGCGGTCGGCGCGGGCATGTACGACACCGGGATGCTCACCGAGCTGGTGCGGGAGACCGACGCCGACGTGGTGATGCTCTCCGGGCGGTACACACTCCTCGACCACAGCGCTCTGGACGACCTGCTGCCGGTGTGCACCGGCCGCGGGGTGTCCGTCCTCGCCGCGTCGGTCTTCAACTCCGGGCTGCTCGCCGCGCCGCGGCCGGCGGAGGGGGCCCACTTCGACTACGCGCCCGCCCCGCCGGACGTCGTGCGTAGGGCGCGCGCGCTCGCCGACGTCTGCGAGGCGCACGGCGTACTGCTGCCCCAGGCGGCGATGGCGTTTCCCCTGCGGCACCCGGCGGTCGCGGGCGTCGTCCTCGGCATGCGCTCCCCGGAGGAAGTACGCCTCGACGCCGCGGCGTTCGACGCGCGCATCCCCGACGGGCTCTGGTCCGACCTGCGCGAGGCGGGGCTGCTCGACGAACGGGCGCCGGTCGGCGCATGAGAGGCGCCCCCGCCGTGGTCGGCGGGCGCGTCCCGGGTGCGCGGCGCCCCGACGGTCAGTACGGTGGCGTCCTGGTGTTCGATCGACGCCCGGGGGAACCCCGGGGATGTCGGCGCAGGGGTCACGGGCGGTGGAGGCGGCATGTCCGGCAAGAAGACGGCGGCACTGCCGCGCAAGGCGTACGAGAAGGAACTGCTGCGGCTGCAGACGGAGTTGGTGAAGCTGCAGGAGTGGGTGCGGGCGTCCGGGACCCGATTGGTGATCGTCTTCGAGGGGCGGGACGCGGCGGGCAAGGGCGGCACGATCAAGCGGGTCGCCGAGCACCTCAACCCGCGCGTGGCGCGCATCGCGGCCCTCCCGAAGCCCACCGAGCGCGAACGCACCCAGTGGTACTTCCAGCGGTATGTGGAGCACCTGCCGGCGGCCGGGGAGATCGTGCTGTTCGACCGGTCCTGGTACAACCGCGCCGGTGTGGAGCACGTGATGGGCTTCTGCACGAAGGAGGAGCACCAGCTCTTCCTCCGCCAGTGCCCGATCTTCGAACGCATGCTGACCGAGGACGGCGTGCTGCTGCGCAAGTACTGGTTCTCGGTGAGCGACACCGAGCAGCAGGAGCGCTTCCGGCGTCGGCTGGAGGACCCGCTGCGGCGGTGGAAGCTCTCGCCGATGGACCTGGAGTCCATCACCCACTGGGAGGCGTACTCCCGGGCCAAGGACGAGATGATGGTGCACACCGACATCACCGAGGCGCCCTGGTACGTCGTCGAGAGCGACGACAAGCGCCGCGCGCGGCTGAACATGATCGCCCACCTCCTGTCGTCCGTGCCGTACCACGAGGTGCCGCCGCCCGTGCTGGAGCTCCCCGAGCGGCCCGCCTCGACCGGCTACCAGCGCCCGCCCCGTGATCTGCGCACCTACGTCGCCGATCACGCGGCGAGCATCGGATCCGACGAGCGTTGAGAGCGATCGTGGCGGGCGCCGCCTTCGGCGGCCTGACCGCCGCGGTGTCCGTCACCGCTGTCGGCCGCGCGTGGGCCTCCTGTGACGTCGGCGTCAACGCCGCGGCCAACACGGGCGCCCTGCTGTTCCTGGTGCCCGTGATCTGGCTGGCCGCGGCCGTCCCGTTGACGGTCCTGCACGGCGCCCTCGGACGAACCCGCCCCCGGACGGCGTTCACCGCGGGGCTGCTCTTCACCCTGTGGTTCACCTGGTTCCTCGTGACGTGGCTCGGCATGCCGGACACGTACCCCGATCCCGTGTGCCCGGGGAACGTCCCGCCCTGGTGGCCGGGCTTCCTCCCCGCCTGACCACGCCTGACGAGGGAGGTCAGCCGCGAGGATCGGGGAGCAGGACGGCGAACAGGCTCTGCTGCCTGGCGCCGGCGGGCGTGAGCCAGGGGCCGGCGACGTGGCCCGTCGCGCCGGGCGGGAGGAGGGGCGCGCCGTCCGGGACGGGGGTGAGCACCCGCTGCACGCGGAGCGTCGTGCCGTGCGGCGCGGCCAGTGCGGTGCCGTCCCGGTCGTCGATGGCGGTGACGGGTGCGGTGAGGGACTCCGTCGGGGACGCGGTGAGGGGTGCGTCGCCGGTGTAGGAGCGGGTGATCTCCCGGTCGGGCGTGTCACTGGCGCTCTGGGCCTGCGCCTGGGCCCGGCCCTCGATCAGCGCCAGCAGTCGGGCGACCAGCACCGGGTCCTGACAGCCGTCGTAGACCCAGCGCCGGCCCAGCACTCCGTGCTCCATCGTGCCGACCAGGGCGCGCTCCGCGCCCTCGAGAGGGGCGCCGCGGTAGGTGAGCGGGACCAGGTACGCGGTCGGCCGCGGGCCGGCGGTGTCGGTGACGACCATGAACTCGATCCCGACCTCGCCCTGGGGGTCGTCCAGCCGGAAACCGCCGGCCTTGACCGGCTCCGGCGGCACCGTGCCGCCAGCGTACCACGGCCGGGTGGGCAGCCAGGACGTGAGCAGTTCCAGCTTGGTCGGCTTCAGGACGGTGTGGTGAATGACGGCCATGGGCGAGGACTCTCCTCCGTGGGGCGGACGGGACTCCCCCACCCTTCCATCCCCGCGGCTCAGTCCTTCACGGCGGCCGCGATGCGCGCCGCGACCTCGGCGGGCGTGAGGTGTGCGGTGTCGACGACCTCGGCCTCGCGGTGCAGCCATGTGCGGGCCGCCTCGGCATAGGGCTCCAGATACGCGAGGCGGAACGGGGAGGGACCGAGGACGGCGTCCCCCTCGATGCGTCCGCGCAGGGTGTCCTGGTCCGCGTGGAGGACGAAGTGCCGTACCGGGATGGCGTGTCGGGCCAGGCCCGCGCTGATCTCGTGCCAGTACCGCTCGACGAGGACGGTCATCGGCATCACCAGGGTGCCGCCGGTGTAGTCGAGAACGTGCCGGGCCGTCTCGACGACGAGCGGCCGCCATGGCGGCCAGTGCTGGAAGTTGTCCGTGCCGGGCAGCCCCGGCGTGATGTCCATGAGCGTCTCGCCGACCTTCTCGGCGTCCAGGACGCGGGAATCCGGGAGCAGTCGCCGAAGGAGCGCGGCGGTGGTCGTCTTGCCGGCGCCATGGGTTCCGTTGAGCCACACGATCATGGGACACGAGCGTAGGGCCGCCGCGACCGGCGCGAGCCGCCTGCTCCGGGAAGACGCAGAGCCAGGGAGTCGACTGGCATCGAAAATCGAACACATGATTGAATTCAGCCATGCGACCGATTCCCGCCGATCTCACCGAGGCACTGGAGGACTGGCACGCCACGTACCGCCGGCTCGCCGCCCGTCCGTGCAGCGACCTGCGGCGAAGACTCATCCGGTTGCAGTGCGACGTCCTCTCCCACCCCTACTGGGGCGGCGGCCGGAGCACGGCGGCGCGGGCGGCGCTGTTCGCGGCGGGACGAGGCGGAAGGAGCGGCCATGGGAGTCACCCCGGACGGGGGTGAGGCGCGTCGTGTCCCAGCTGCCGCCTGACCCGTCCCGGCTCCGGGTGATCCTCTCCCATCTGGAGCGGCAGATGGCGGAGCACGAGACCCTGGCCGTCTACCTGCGGCTCCAGCGGGACGCCGTGCTCGCCGCGCTCGCCCGCTCCGAGCGCCGGCCGCCGCTCCGGACGGGTCACCGGGCGAAGGGCGCCACGTCACTGCCCGGGTTCGCCCCCGCTCCGGTCCCGGGGCGGGCCGAGGGCTTCGTCGTGCAGCAGAAGCGCACCCCGGACGGGCCCGAGCCCGCTCTGATCCATCTGGCCGACTGCACCGTGATCGAGGCGACCTCGCACCGGATCCGCCCCGACGAGGCACGGACGGCCCTGGCCGCCCAGGACATCGAGCCGTGCCGATTCTGCCGACCGGACACGGCCCTGGGCATCGACGTGGCGTGACCGACGCCGGCCGTGCGCGGCAGCGGACGCTACTGCGCCTCGTCGAGGTGGTCGGCGTAGTAGGAGATGGCGCGGCCGTACCTCTGCACCCGCGGGTCGGCGCTGGTGGCCGCGGTCACGAGGAGCAGGATGCGGACCGCCTCTCGGGAGTCCCCGGCGCCGTGGAGGGCCAGGGCGAGGAAGGTGCGCAGTGCCGCGTCGTCGGGGAACTCGGCCAGGCCGAGCCGGAGAGTCGTCAGGGCCTCGTCGTGGCGGCCCAGCACCCGGTAGGTGCTCCCGAGGCCGAGGAAGGCCCCGTGGCGGTCCTCGGGCGGGAGGCCCGGCAGGTCAAGGGCGCGCCGGTAGAACGGGACGGCCTCGGCCTCCAGGCCGAGCGAGTCGTGCGCCCATGCGCACTGGTAGGCGAGGGCGGCGTGTCGCGGGTGCCGTTCGCTGAGGCTCACCAAATGGATCCGGGCCTGCTCGGTGCCCTGTTCACGCAGCCGCACGGCCTGAGCGAGCGCGTCCTGCGGGAGCAGGTCTCCGGATGACATGTCCTGCATCTGATCGTCCATAGCCGCTCACGTTGTCATGGACGCGGCCGGGACGGGTCCGTGTCGGCCGACTGCCGCCGGGGGGCGGGCAGCCCGGGGCGCGCCGATCGGCAGGAGACGGAGAAAGGCGAGAGTCCGCCCTAGCGGGCCGCCGCCGCCACCGCCGCGGGATCCACTCCGGTCAGTTCCACGACGCGGTGGGGCGGCACGCCGGCGGCGAGGGCCCGTGCGATCAGAGCGTCCCGGTCGTCGGTGCAGTCGCGGTAGGCGAGGAGCTCCTCCTCCACGTGCGCGAGAGACGCCGGCGCCAGACCGTGACGCACCCGGCTCAGCTCCTCGTCGCTCAGCGGGACCGGCAGCCGTTCCGCTCCCTCCGGGACGGCGCCCCGCTCCTCCGGAGGCAGCAGCCGCAGCCGCGGCGACGCCGCCGAAGTCCCCTGTGCGTCCAGCCACGCCTGTACCGCGGGAGTGTCCATGCACGCGAGATCGCCGACGGCGGACGGCGCGACGCCGAGCGCCGCGGACGCGTCGTCCAGCAGGAACAGATAGGCCTCGTCAGTCATCCTCGACTCCTTCTCCGGGCGGACGCCGGCCGCGCCGGGCGGCCGGTCGACGTCCCTCTACCCCGGCGACACGCGATTACCGCCGTCCGACCGAGCCGGAGGGCCGGGCGCGCGGGTGACGTCCGTGGCGGGCAGCCGCGAGGCCCCGGGCGGCCGGGCGCGATGGTCGTCGGCGTGGCGTACCGGGCCGGGGACCGGCATCATCTACGTCATCACGGGAGGGGGCGCCCATGGGCGACGAGAAGTCCGAGGCGGCGCGGCGGTCGGGCAGGACCACGGACCGTGCGGAGCAGATGATCGCGGAGGCGCGGAAGGCGTTCTTCGTGATGTTCGGGTTTCTGGCGCTGGTCTGGCTGGCGCAGATCGTCAACTCCGCGGACGGCTACGCCACGGCCCGCGAGTACGGCCT
>NZ_JBEPBI010000354.1:0-5991 GCF_040299045.1 Streptomyces sp. NPDC001027 | reverse complement strand
CGCGGCCGGGGCCGTCACGGATGCGCCATCGGGGGAGAACGTGCGATCGGTTCTCGTCCGAAAGGGCGACCCACGGCGCCGCACATCCGGAAACGTCGGCTCAAAGCGATGCACAGACGACGCGAGTTGTGGCGTCGGTCACGCGCTTCGCAAGGTGAGGGGACCGCGACAGCCGTCCGTGACGGAGGCGTCGGCACGGGCCCGCCAGGGGATCCCGGTCTCGCATCCGCTCGCGACGGCATGGTCACCGCCCGCACGAGGAGCAGCGTCATGACTGCACGCCCAGGCACCGAGCAGACAGTCGGCAGCGCCCCGCTGCGGGCTCCGACGGAGGACTCCCTGGCCGACGAGGAGCTCGCGGCGGGCTTCGTCGCCGGTGACGAAGCCTGTCTGGCCGCCGTCTACCACCGGTGGGGCGCGCTGGTGCACACCCTCGCGCTGCGCTCCCTCGCCGACGCCCGGGAGTCGGAGGACGTCACCCAGACGGTGTTCCTGGCCGCCTGGCGGGGACGTGCCGGGTTCGCCCCGGAGCGGGGCGCGTTGGGCGCGTGGCTGGTCGGGATCACCCGCCGTAAGATCGCCGACGCGCTGTCGGCCCGCACGCGACGCGCCGAGCTGGTGGCCGCCGCCGGTGCGCGCATGTCGGTCGGGTCCGTGGACCAAGAGGCACAGCCCGAGGCCGTGCTCGACCGGGTGCTCGTCGGCAGCGAGCTCGCCAGGCTGCCCGCCGCCCAGCGGCGCGTGCTCACGCTCGCCTTCTACGACGACCTGACGCAGCCGCAGATCGCCGCGCTCACCGGCTGGCCCCTGGGCACGGTCAAGAGCCACGCCAGGCGCGGTCTGCACCGGCTCAGCCGCTGCCTGCGGGAGGGCGGGGCCCCCGACCACGCCGAGTGATCCGACGCAGAAGCGACGCGACCGGCCGGGCGGCCTCTGTGCCGCCCCCGCGGGAACACCTGCGGCCGGCCGGCTGCCGCCCCGCGGACGTACCGGCGTTGCATCCGCCGTGCCCCGTCCCCCGGTAGAGGTGACGAGGCGACCGGAGAGCGGCCGCAGGAAGGAGGCGCAGACGTGGCCGAGTGGCGGGCGCTGCCCCATATCCCCTCCGCCGAACTGGCCGCTCACGCCCTGGACGGCGGCCGGGCGGCCTGGGACGCCGACGCCGTGCGGCACCTGGGTCTGTGCCTGACCTGCCGCGAACGGCTCACCGCCTACGAACGCGCCGCCGCGGCAGGCCGCCGCCACCGGCCGGGTGAGACGCTCCACCCGCCGCCCGCGCGGGTGTGGGCGGCCGTGCGGGCCCACCTGGACGCGGATCGCCGACGCACTCGCCCACCGCCCCTGCCGCCGCCCCCGTCACCGGTTCCGCCGCCCGCCCGCTCCCTCCGGGGCGCGTGCCGACGCGCGTGGCGTGCCCTGCTCGGTGCGCCCGAGGCCGTGCGCCTACGCCTCACCCGCCCACCGCCGGGGCGGCGGCGCAGGCCGGGCCCCTGAGCCGCCGCCCGCGCCGCGACCTGCCTCGGAGCCCACCGTCGTGCTGCCCCCGCCCTGCCCCTGGCCCCG
Source organism: Streptomyces sp. NPDC001027 (assembly GCF_040299045.1). NCBI lineage: Bacteria > Bacillati > Actinomycetota > Actinomycetes > Kitasatosporales > Streptomycetaceae > Streptomyces > Streptomyces sp. NPDC001027. Next base: position 4,428 of record NZ_JBEPBI010000354.1, on the reverse strand, counting down.
TCTCGCGGCCGCCGTCTCCCGGCCCCCGTCTTCCGTGTTCCGGCTCGTAGGTTCCGTGTCCATGGTCCTGTTCCGTGTCGATGGTCCGCCGTCGGGTCGGGGGCGGGCCCACACGGCCGACAACCCGGCGGGGCCTGCATCCGTCCGGGCCTGTGAAGGTGAATGCTTCGGACAGGCCATCGGCCGCGGACGCGCCGTGGTGGGAGCGCCGGACGGAGGGAGCGACTCGTGCCGCACGCGGAGGTGGCCATCCTGGGCGCGGGAGCGGCCGGACTCTCCCTCGCCCACCGCCTCTCGCACCCGGACCCGGGACCGCAGCCGAACGCGCACCCGCACCCGGACTCGCACCCCGCCCCGGACCTGCGGGGACGCCGGGTGGCCACCGTGCTGCTGGACGCCCCGCCCGGCCCCCTCCGTCCGCCGCATCGCACCTGGTGCTTCTGGGAAGCGGGGGACGGGCGCTACGACGACGCCGTGACCGCCGAATGGCGGCGGTTGCGCGTTCACGGCCCCACCGGCCGATCGTCCGAGGACGACATCGCCCCGCTCCGCTACAAGATGCTCCGCTCCGACGACTTCGAGCGCCACGTCGGCCGGGCCCTGGCCCACAGCGACGACGTCCGACGACTGGAGGCGGCCGTCGAGACGGTGCGCGGCGGCGCCGACGGAGCCGAGATCCTCGCGCGCACCCACGACGGCCGCCCCGTCACCGTCCACGCCCGCTGGGTGTTCGACTCCCGGCCGCTCGCCCGCCTCCCGGCGGCCCGCACCACGCTGCTGCAGCACTTCCGCGGCTGGTTCGTCCGCACCGACCGCCCGGCGTTCGACCCCGGCACGGCGATGCTCATGGACTTCCGGGTGCCGCAGCCCCCGCAGGGACTCGCCTTCGGCTACCTCCTGCCCATGGACCGACACCGGGCCCTCGTGGAGTACACCCGGTTCTCGTCCGCCGTCCTCCCACGACACGCCTACGACGAGGCACTGCGCCACTACACCGACGACGTGCTGCGCCTCGGCGGCTTCGAGGTCACCGCGACCGAGACCGGCGTCATCCCCATGACCGACGCCCGCTTCGCCCGCCGGGCCGCGCCGTCGGTCTTCCGCATCGGCGCAGCGGGCGGAGCCACGCGGCCGTCCACGGGATACACGTTCTCCGCCGTCCAGCGTCAGACGCGGGCCGTCGCCGCCGCGCTGCACGCGGGGCGCCACCCGCTGCCCCCGCCCGCCCACTCGGCCCGCTCGCGCGCCATGGACGCGGTGATGCTGAGGGCCCTGGACAGCGGCCGCGTCGACGGCGCCGCGTTCTTCGCCCGGCTCTTCGCCCAGGTGCCGATGCGACGGCTGCTGCGCTTCCTCGACGGCGAGACCGGGCTGCACGAGGACCTCTCCGTCGGCATCCGCACACCCGTCTGGCCGATGCTCCGCAGCGCGGCCGAGCTCCCCTGGCTTCCCCGCACGCCCCGTCGCACACCGTGACCCGGGCCCGAGCAGTCCCGCGCACCCACCGAGGAGACCGTATGACCCTGCTGCGCGACGAGGAGCTGGCCGCCGCGTTCGACCACGCTTCCCGCAGCTACGACGCCCTGGTCGCCGCCAACCCCGGCTACCACGGCCACCTGCGTCGCTCGGCACGCCGCCTCGGCCTGCCCCACGGCGGCGCCGGGCTTCGCGTACTGGACCTCGGCTGCGGCACGGGCGCCTCGACGGCCGCCCTGGCAGCCGTGCTCCCCGGCGCCGACATCACCGCCGTGGACGCGTCGGCCGGCATGCTGGAGCGCGCCGCCGGCAAACCGTGGCGCAGCGGGGTGACCTTTGTGCGGGCTCCCGCCGAGCGGCTGGCCGAGGCAGGCGTGCACGGCCCCTTCGACGCGGTCTTCGCCGCCTATCTCTTCCGTAATGTCACGGATCCCGACGCCGTCCTCTCGGCGGTGTACGACGTGCTCGCGCCAGGGGGCCGGCTGGCGGTCCACGAGTACGCCCTGAGCGGCCGGACCGCTCACCGCGCGGTGTGGACGGCAGTGTGCCGCGGCCTCGTCCTGCCCGTCGCCACCGTGCTCGGCGACGGCGACCTCTACCGTCATCTGTGGCGCAGCGTCGTGGAGTTCGACACCGCGGACCGTTTCGCCGCCCGGGTCCGCGCGGCGGGCCTGCGCGATGTGCGAGTGCTGCCCCTGCCGGGCTGGCAGACCGGCGTCACCCACACCGTCGTCGCAGCCCGCCCGCACGCCGTCGTGGGCAACGCCCGATGACCCGCACCCCGCGATCGGCCGCGGCCCGGCGCGGCAGGGACAGGCGTGCCCGCACCCTGCTCCCCGCGCCGGGCGCACCCCGCCTCACCGGCGACCGTCCCATGACGACCGCGGTCGTGGGCGGCGGCATCGCCGGACTGGCCGCCGCGACGGCGCTGGCCGAACGGGGGGTGCGGGTCACGCTCTACGAACGGGAGGACGCTCTCGGAGGGCGCCTCGCCGGCGGGCCGACCGTCCTCGCCGACGGCAGCGAAGTCACCATGAGCCGGGGCTTCCACGCGTTCTTCCGCCAGTACTACAACCTGCGCGGACTGCTGCGCCGCACCGATCCCGGGCTGCAGCGTCTGCGCGGGCTGCCCGACTACCCCCTGCGGCACGGCAGCGGCATGCGCGACAGCTTCCGGCACGTCCCGCGCACCCCGCCCTGGAGCGCTCTCGGATTCGTGGCGCTCAGCCCGACCTTCGGACTGCGCGACCTGGCCCGCATGAACCCCGTCGCCGCACTGCCCCTCCTGGACGTGCGCGTCCCCGAGGTCTACGCGCGGCTCGACGGCGTCAGCGCGCACGACTTCCTCCGGTCGATCCGCTTTCCCGAGGCCGCCCACCACCTGGCGTTCGAGGTCTTCTCCCGGAGCTTCTTCGCCGACCCCCGCCATCTCTCCGCCGCGGAGATGGTGCTGATGTTCCACATCTACTTCCTCGGCTCGTCCGAGGGGCTGCTGTTCGACGTGCCGGACGAGCCCTTCCCCGCGGCTCTCTGGGATCCCCTCGCCGGCTATCTGCGCGGCCACGGCGTCGACCTGCGCACCGGCGTCCCCGTCGAGGCCGTCGAGCCGACCGCGGACGGCGGTTTCCTCGTCGCCGCCGACGCCGGGCAGCAGCGCTACGACGCCACCGTCCTCGCCCTGGACGCGGCAGGTCTGCGGTCCCTCGTCGCACGCTCCCCACGACTGGCGGACGCCGACTGGCGTGAGCGGACCGCCAGGCTGCGCAACGCGCCGCCCTTCCTCGTCTCACGCCTGTGGCTGGACCGCCCGGTCGCCGCCTACCGCCCGGGTTTCCTCGGGACCAGCGGCTACGGGAGCCTCGACAACGTCAGCGTGCTGGAACGCTGGGAGGGCGAGGCCGCCCGCTGGAGCTCCCGCACCGGCGGCTCGGTCGTCGAACTGCACGCCTACGCCCTGCCCGACCGCCCGGCCCACGACGTGGAGCAGAAGCGGCTGGTGGAGCAACTGCACCGGGTGTATCCGGAGACGAGGGCGGCGAGGGTGGTCGACGAACGGCACGAGTGGCGTTCCGACTGCCCCCTGTTCCCGGTGGACGGCTACGACGACCGGCCCACCGTGCGCACCTGCGACCCGGGTCTGGTGGTGGCAGGCGACCTCGTGCGCACGGAACTGCCGGTGGCGCTCATGGAGCGCGCCGCCACGAGCGGCTTCCTCGCCGCCAACGCGCTGCTGGAACGCTGGGGCGTTCGCGGCCAGACCCTGTGGACGGTCCCGGACCGGGGCCGCGGCGCGCTGCTGCGCCGACTCGCCCGACTCGGCTGAGACGCGACTGAACTGAGGTCAGACTCGGATGAGCCCGGCTGGACTGAGGCCCCGACTCGGCTGGAGACCCGGTCGAACTGAGGCCCGACTCGGCTGAGATCCGACCGGGTTGAGGCCGGGGTCGTGGCGGGCGCCGTTCCCGACGCCCCGCACGGTCGGCCTCGTCCCGCCGTGCGCGGTCTGCCGATCGGAGCCGCCGATCGGCAGACGCTGCAGCGGTCTTCCGCCCCGTCGGGCATGCCCGCGGGCCGTCGACCGTCGGCTCAACGCCGGGTGTAGACGAATCCGAGCTTGTCGATCTCGTTCCCGGACCGTCCGTGGAACCCGGCTATCTGCCATCCGGACGGCGCGGTGCGCGTCACGCAGTCGGACGTGGTGGTCCCGCCGGACAGACTGCGGCCGAGGTTGGTGGTGAACCTGGTGTAGAAGATCCGGGTGTGGCCGTCCTTCTGGGCCTGGCACAGGTAGGCGGTGGTGAGGTACTCGTCGCCGCCCAGCGTCAGGGAGGCGGCGGCGCCGCCGCTGCCGCCGTGGGTGAGGGTGGCGCCGCCCGCGACGGTGAGGCTCACCTGGTCGACGCGGGAGCCGGCCCGCAGGGCGACGGTGGTGACGCGGGACCCGGCCGGGAC
>NZ_JBEPBI010000353.1:0-6075 GCF_040299045.1 Streptomyces sp. NPDC001027 | reverse complement strand
GCCCGAGGTCGCGCAGCGCCTGCGCGGCCTTCAGCGCCGCCGTGCGGCACTCCTCGTCGACGGGCAGCCCGGTGGACCGCTTCTGGCGCAACGCACGGGCCCACACACTGCACGAGCCCGTGTCCCACCGTCTGCGCGACGTCGGGGACTACTTCCTCAACGGCGCCCACCCGCCGTTCACACTGCCCGCCTGACCTGCCAAATCCGTCCCGGGATCGGTCCGCCCGCACATCGCCCGGAGAGCCCATGTCTCAATGGGCGAGATGAGGCAGTCCATCATGCGAACACCCTCTTGGGAGAAGCGCGAGCTTCTGCCACGATCCCTATCAGCCAGGTAGGAAAACTAGGGATCAGGGGGTGGCCATGACATCGTTCGACTGCACCGGCCGGGCGCTGCCCCTGCTGACCTCGCGCCGTCACATCGATCTCGGCCGTACCTCCAGCGCCTTCTGTCGGCCTTTCTGACGCCACAGCAGCTGCACTTCTCCCGCATCAGCGCTGACATCCCGTCCGGCCGCCGCACCCGGCGCGCCTGACACCCCGGCTCGCCGCTCCCCCACTCCCCCGCGCTCCGTCACCCCGCCCGCCACGGCTCCAACGCCGTCGGCGGCCGAGGTGCGGTGTGCAGGCGCAGGCGGAAGGCCGTCGTCCCGACCGCCCGTCATGCTCCGCACTCTCCGTTTCCCTGAAAGGACACCCCGTGTCTGCCGCAAGACCGCTCGCCACACTGCGCATCGTCGCCGCCCTCGCCGCCCTGCCTCTCCTGCTCACCGCCTGCGGCTACGGTTCCGAGGCCACCGACGACGACGGCGGGCAGACCCCGGTGGCGGCGGACGCCAAGAAGCTCTCCGCCGACGAGGTCAGCATCGGCTACTTCCCCAACCTCACGCACGGGACCGCCCTGGTGGGCGTCCAGGAGGGCCTGTTCCAGAAGGAACTGGGCGGCACCAAGATCAAGGCGTCCACGTTCAACGCCGGCCCCTCCGAGATCGAGGCGCTGAACGCCGGCTCCATCGACATCGGCTGGATCGGCCCCTCCCCCTCCATCAACGGCTACACCAAGTCCAAGGGCAAGAACCTGCGCATCATCGGCGGTTCGGCGTCCGGCGGCGTGAAGCTCGTGGTCAACCCCGAGAAGATCAAGACCCTGGACGACGTCAAGGGCAAGAAGATCGCCACCCCTCAGCTCGGCAACACCCAGGACGTCGCGTTCCTCAACTGGATCGCGGAAAAGGGCTGGAAGGTCGACGCGCAGAGCGGCAAGGGCGACGTCTCGGTCGTGCGCACCGACAACAAGATCACCCCGGACGCCTACAAGTCCGGTTCCATAGACGGCGCCTGGGTGCCGGAGCCGACCGCGTCCAAGCTGGTCGCCGAGGGCGCCAAGGTGCTGCTGGACGAGTCGACGCTGTGGCCGAACAACCAGTTCGTGATCACGAACATCATCGTGTCGCAGAAGTTCCTCAAGGCGCACCCGGACGTCGTCGAGGCCGTGCTGCGCGGCTCGGTGAAGACCAACGAGTGGATCAACGCCAACCCCGACAAGGCGAAGGCGTCCGCCAACGCGGCGCTGGAGAAGCTGTCGGGCAAGGCGCTGCCCGCCGCCGTCCTCGACCCGGCCTGGAAGTCCATCTCCTTCCTCGACGACCCGCTGGCCGCCACCCTCGACACCGAGGCGCAGCACGCCGTCAAGGCCGGTCTGCTGGACAAGCCCGACCTGAAGGGCATCTACGACCTCGCGCCGCTGAACAAGGTCCTCAAGGCCGCGGGCAAGCCCGAGGTCAGCGACGCCGGTCTCGGCGCCGAGTAGCCAGAGCCCACCACAACAGAACAGCTCCCAGGAGGTGACGACCATGGCCACCACGATCGCCCAGGCTGCCGAGAACGCCACGGCGGCGACCTACGCCGCCCGCATCGCGCACGTCTCGAAGTCCTTTCCCGCCCCGGGCGCTCCCGGCGGACATCAGCTCGTGCTGGACGACATCACCCTCGATGTCGCACCCGGCGAGTTCGTCACCCTCCTGGGGGCCTCCGGCTGCGGCAAGTCCACGCTGCTCAACCTGGTCGCGGGACTGGACCGGCCGTCCGCCGGCTCGATCGCCACGGACGGCCGGCCCGCCCTGATGTTCCAGGAACACGCCCTGTTCCCCTGGCTGACCGCGGGCAAGAACATCGAACTCGCCCTCAAACTGCGGGGGATCGCCGCACCCGAACGCCGCCAGGAGGCGGAACGGCTCCTGGACCTCGTTCGGCTGCGGGGCGCGCACGGCAAGCGCGTGCACGAACTCTCCGGCGGAATGCGCCAACGCGTGGCACTGGCCCGGGCGCTGGCCCAGGACAGCCGACTGCTGCTGATGGACGAGCCGTTCGCGGCCCTCGACGCCATCACCCGTGACGTGCTGCACGACGAACTGACCCGTATCTGGCGCGAGACGGGAGTGTCGGTCCTCTTCGTCACGCACAACGTGCGGGAGGCCGTGCGCCTCGCCCAGCGGGTGGTGCTCCTGTCCTCACGGCCGGGGCGCGTCGCCCGCGAGTGGACGATCGGCATTCCGCAGCCGCGCCGCATCGAGGACAGCGCGGTCGCCGAGCTGTCCGTCGAGATCACCGAAGAACTGCGTAGGGAGATCCGCCGACATGGCCAGCACTGACAGCGGCATCGCCGTCGACGAGGACGGTCACCCGCGAGCCGGGCGCTCCGGGGACCCGCACGACCTGACCGGGCTCGAGGCCGGACTCGACGCGCTGGACACGGTGCAGACGCGTCGAACGCCGCTGCGCGAGACCCTGCTGCACAAGGTGCTGCCGCCCGTCACCGCCGTCGTCCTGGTCCTGGCGGTCTGGCAGTTGCTGGTGTGGTTCGAGGTCGCCCCCGACTACAAGCTGCCCTCGCCGGCCGACGTGGGGAGCGAGATCCGCGACGCCTGGCTGCAGGGCGCCCTGCTCGACTACATCTGGACCAGTGTCTCGCGCGGGCTGCTCGGCTTCCTGCTGGCGCTCGTCATCGGCACCCCGCTGGGTCTGCTGGTCGCACGGGTGCGGTTCGTCCGGGCCGCCATCGGCCCCATCCTGTCGGGACTGCAGTCGCTGCCGTCGGTGGCCTGGGTGCCGCCCGCGGTGATCTGGCTGGGTCTTGACGACTCGATGATGTACGCCGTCATCCTGCTCGGCGCGGTGCCCTCCATCGCCAACGGCCTGGTGGCGGGCGTGGACCAGATCCCGCCGCTGTTCCTGCGGGCCGGGCGCACCCTGGGCGCGACCGGGCTGCGCGGGGCCTGGCACATCGTGATGCCGGCGGCGCTCCCCGGCTATCTGGCGGGTCTGAAGCAGGGCTGGGCGTTCGCCTGGCGGTCGCTGATGGCCGCCGAGATCATCGCCTCCTCGCCCGACCTGGGCGTCGGTCTCGGTCAGCTGCTGGAGAACGGACGCAGCAACTCGAGCATGCCGCAGGTGTTCCTGGCCATCTTCCTGATCCTGCTCGTCGGCATCGCCATCGACCTGCTGATCTTCAGCCCGCTGGAACGACGGGTCCTGCGCGGCCGGGGTCTGCTGGTGACCCGCTGACCCGAGGAGGGCCGACGCAGAGCTTCTCGCGGGGGACGGGGGAACTTCCCAGCTTCTCCTGGACCTGGTCGAGATCCGCGAGGAACCGGTCGGGGTCCTTCGTCGCGCCGGTCGCGTAGTCGAGGACGGCCCGGTAGAAGGCGGCCGACACGTCGGGCGTCATCGCGTCGGCCGCGCCGAAGCACAGGGTGTAGCCGGAGTGCGGCCGGAGCATCCCGGCTATCCGCTGCTGGACCGAGGTGGCGTAGCGGGTGACGTGACCGTCGGCGGAGAAGGCCGCGCCCGCCTCCTGGTCCACCCACAGCTGCTGGGCCCTCGTCCCGGCGAGGAAGGCGATGAGCGCCTCGGCGCCCGGGTTGTCGTCGGTGAACATGCCGACGAAGTCCGCCGAGACCTCCAGCCTGCGCGTCGCGGAGGAGGTCACGAAGTCGTGGTCGTCTTTCCCGTCGAAGCCCATGGCGGACAGCGCGCCGTGCGCGAGGGAACACCTGGGCGGCGTCGTGGTCATCCCGGCGGCCGCCTCGCCGAAGTTGCGGACGGCCGCGCCCCGCACGCCGGAGCCCATGAGGGCGCGCCAGGCGGTCCACGCCTCGTCGAGCTGGGGCGACCTCCACTTCTCGCCTCCGGTCAGCCACTTCGTGTAGAAGTCGACGCCGGCCCGGGCGAGGAGGAGGTCCGCGATCCAGTCCGCGCCCGGCCAGCCGGAGGTGGGTCCGGACTCCAGTCCCAGGCACCAGACGCCGGGGGTGTCGCGATCGGGCGGCGCGGACGGTCCGGTCGCCGCCTTCGCGAACCAGGCGAGGCTCTTGACGTCCACTTTGACGGGCACGGCGTACACCTTGCCCCGCACCGCGGCCAGCCCGCGGAACGGTTCCAGATAGGCGCCGGTGGGCACGTCCAGCGGCTGCAGGCGCCGTTCCTTCCCGTTCCCCTTCTCCACGTAGCCGTGGACGGCTCCCACGCTCGGCAGCATGGCGAGGTCGGGCGGCGCCCCGGCCGTCACGGCGGCGTCGAGCTGCTGGGTCAGGGCGCGGGTGACCTGCACGTCCACCTGGATGCCGGTCTCCTGCTCGAACGCCGTCAGCACCGCGTGGAAGGCCTGGAACTCGTCACCGGACCAGGGGATCATGATCGTCACCCGCTCGGGCGGGGACCCGCCGCCGCAGCCGGCCGCGGCCAGCAACAGGCCGAGGACCAGGACACAGCGCGCGAACCGCGCCGTCAACGTCTGCTTCATGGGCGCGGAAACCTGTACTCGGCGAGACGGGGCCGGTAGCCGAGGTAGGCCAGCACCGCGGCGACCGCGAGGAGGCCCAGCGTGAGCGCGGTGGTCAGCCAGTGCCCGAGCAGCGGGGTCTGGTGCAGGGCCAGGGTGTCGTGTCGGCTCAGCCGACTCGCGGTGATCCCCGCCGCCGCGGTGGCGGCCAGGGCGACGACCAGGCGCAGGCCGACGAAGCGTCGGAACCGCCGCGCGACGACGTGTCCGGTCGCCAGGACGCAGACGAGCATCACGGCCGTCGGCCCGACGAGCAGGGAGTGGACGTAGACCGGGTTCAGCCAGCGCGACTGTCTCTGCGCGTCGAGGGCTTCGTTCTGCAGGTCCTTCAGATCGGTGAGGGAGGCGGTGAGACCGCCCGTGCCCGGGATCCACTCTCCCGTTCGCGGGTCCTTGGCCCGTGGGGCGGTCAGGGCCAGCCGGGCGGCGTCGAGGACTCCGGGGCCGCTGCGGGCGTAGTCGCGCACCGCCGTGTTGGCCAGCTGCAGGCAGGTGGTCAACTGGCCCTGGACGTACTCGAACTGGGTGCGTCCCCGGTTGCCCGCCGCGTTGCCCGCGGCAGCCGAGGTGACGAGGGTGTTCACCCGCGCGGTGTCGTTGGCGAACTCCGTGCCCGTGCCGATCAGGGTGACCTGCCGGGTGGCGGCGACCTTCGCGAGGGCCGCCTCCGCCGCCACGGCCGTACCGCGCGCCTGCTCGATGTCCTCGACCGCGGCCTCGGTGCGTCTGGCGGCGGCCATCTGCTCTCCGGCCTGGGCCGACACCAGCAGGTACGACAGCGCCGTGGCCGCCACCATGGCGAGGACGCCCGCCCTGAGCCACCGCAGCACGGTGACGGGGTGGACCGCGCGCACCCGCCGGCGTCCGACGGACGCCCTCTCGCGGAAGGACCGCCGGGGCCGGACCGCCGGGGCGCTCACGGGGCGTCCACCGGCCCGCCGTCCGGCCCGCGGTCCGGCTCGTGCGCCGGAGCGTCTAGGCGGTGACCGCACTCCTCGCAGAACGTCGCCGAACGCGTCGACGGCCTCGTGCCGCACCGGGGGCAGAGGCGGACGGCGTCGTCGGGGGGCGGTGAGCTGACCGCGTCGACCGGTGGGGCCACGGTCCTGGTCGAGTCGAGTCCCAGTCGTGGGAACCGGCCCGGGGGGCGGAGCCGGCGGGGCAGCCGGAGCGACGCGGGGGGCCTGGCGGCCACCGACCCCCGCAACCCCACCCCCGCCGGGTCGGCGGGCGCC
>NZ_JBEPBI010000352.1:0-6144 GCF_040299045.1 Streptomyces sp. NPDC001027 | reverse complement strand
GTCGGTGTGCGGCGGCTACGGCCACATGCTGGCATGGCTGCCCCTGGCCACCGCCAACCGCAATCCGTCCACCGTCCCGCGCACCGGACCTCTCCCTGCCCCACCGCACCCGGGAAGAAGAGGTCGCCACCCCATGCAGACCCGCCGCATCGGTGAACTGGACGTCAGCGCGATCGGCCTCGGGGCCATGCCCATGTCGATCGAGGGACGACCGGACGAAGCACGCTCCCTGGCGACGATCCACGCCGCGCTCGACGCCGGCGTGACCCTGATCGACACCGCGGACGCCTACCACCTCCACGCCGACGAGGTCGGCCACAACGAGACCCTGATCGCCAAGGCCCTCGCCTCCCACGATCGCGGCGCCGACGTCCTCGTCGCCACCAAGGGCGGCCATCTGCGCCCCGGCGACGGCAGTTGGACCCTCGACGGCAGCCCCGCCCACCTCAAGGCGGCCTGCGAGGCGTCGCTGCGCCGGCTCGGCGTGGAGGCGATCGGCCTGTACCAGTTCCACCGCCCCGATCCGCGCATCCCCTACGCGGAGTCCGTCGGCGCCGTACGGGAACTGCTGGACGAGGGCAAGATCCGCGCCGCCGGCATCTCCAACGCCGACCCCGCGCAGATCAGGGAGGCGAACGACATCCTCGGCGGACGCCTGGTCGCCGTGCAGAACCAGTTCTCGCCGGCCTTCCGCTCCAGCGAGCCCGAACTGCGCCTGTGCGACGAGCTCGGCATCGCTTTCCTGCCGTGGAGCCCGCTCGGCGGCATCTCCCGCGCCCGCGAACTGGGCTCCTCCTACGCGCCGTTCGCCCATGTCGCCGAGGAGCACGGGGTCAGCCCGCAGCGCGTGTGCCTGGCCTGGGAGCTCGCCAGGTCGCCGGTGGTCGTGCCGATCCCGGGCGCCAGCCGGCCCGAGACGATCCTCGACTCCCTCGCCGCGACGGAACTCGTCCTGACGGCCGACGAACTCGCGGAACTGGACGCCGCCGTCTGACTCGACCGCCGGACGACCGACGTCGCGATCTGCGCGGCGCCCGGATCGTCCGACGGTCCGTGGCCGGATCGCGCCCCTGGGGGGTGACAAGTCCGTGTGTCATGCATGATTCGCCGGAGACGGGGCACACGCAGCGCACAACACAGAGAGGGGCGCTCGTGATCGTTCCGGACCCGAAAATCGCCAGGACGTTGCTGACCCGCTACGCGACGCTGAAGATCGCACAGGCGGAGAGGGAGACGCCGCAGGCGGCTCGTGAACTCCAGGACGTGACCTACACCTTGTGCGTGCTCATGGGCACGGCCGACGTCCGTGAGGCGGTCGCCGCGGCGGACGCCCTGCTGCAGTCCGCGTCGGCGACGCGCACGCCCGCAGAGGGCTCGGACGGACTGTCGCTGGCCGTCTGAAGCCGTCTGAGGCCGTGCAACGGCCGGGACCCGCCGTGCGGCGTCCGGCCCCGGGCCGTCCGGCATGCGACTCCGGGCCCGTCGGCATCCGGTCCACCGGAGCGGGGTCCCGGCGCCGACGGCGGGTGGACGGGCCCGGCGCGGCGGAGCTTCCCCGAGCTCCGGCCGCGTCGGGGCGTCTCACTGGGCCGCGGAGCCGCATCGGTCGGCACGCCGGGCGTCGCGTTCCGCCGGCGGCCCGGCCAGCCACTCGGCGATGGTGCGGGCGATGGGCTGACCGGTGTCCACCTCCACGAAGCCGAACTGACCCGACTGGTTGCACTCCAGGAACCACCAGGTGCCGTCGGCGTCCTCGGCGAAGTCGAAGGCGCCGTAAGCGAGTTCCGCCTCCCGCAGATACCTCCTCACCGCCTCGGCCAGGCGCGGCGGCACGTCGGCCGGACGCCAGGGCGTCACGGAGGGCGAATAACGCACGTCCACGACGTCGGGGTCGCCGCCGGGGACGGTGTCCTTGCGGGCGGCGAAAATGCGGTCGCCGACCGCGGTCAGCCGGATGTCGGCCCGCTTGGCCACCCGGCGCTGCAGCAGCGTCGGGCCGTAGGCCACGGCGGCGAAGTCGGCGTCCGGCGGGACCCGGGTGGTGGGCACGGCCCGGGGCGGATCCTGCGGATGCGCCCCGGACACCGGCTTGACCACCAGGTCCGGATAGCGGTCCGCGAACTCACGGGCCGCCTGCGGGAACGTCGTGACGATCGTGGCCGGCACGGGCAGGCCGCTGCGCTGGGCGAGCCGCAGCTGCCACGGCTTGTGCCGGGCCCGGACGGACGCGTCCGGGTGGTTCATCCAGCGCGCCCCGGTCCCTCGGAGCATGCCGTAGAGCGCCTGTGAGGCCTCCTCCGTCAGCCACGCGGACGGCTGCGGCGCGCGGGCCGCCGGGGAGCCGGGCCGGCGGACCCACACGGACCGCAGCCCCTCGAGGGTCACCAGCCGTCCTGCGGAGGACAGATGGCCGCGGAAGGCTCCGTGCACGTACTCGCCGGAGAGCGCGACGGTGTGGGTCAGATCGGCTGGATCGAGCCGGACTACGGGGACGCCCGCGGCGTTCAGGTGCACGACCACCATGTCCGCCGTGACGTCCTCTTCACAGGTCAGGATGAGCACGGTCATTTTTCGTCGGCCTGTGTTCAGTCGTCGAAGTGGGTCTTGGAGCCCGCTGTCGAGGTGGTGGTCGCCAGTTCGCGCAGGAGGGCGTGGTCGCGAGCGGCGATCCGGCCGTCGAAAAGTACGTTCAACTGCATTCCGGGGTCGTAGGCATACGGAGTGGCGAACTCCAACTCTGCCGCGGGGCGTGCGTAGTTGAGCGTGAACGGTTGCATCGTCTCTCCCTCGTCGGTACTGCCTCGATCAAGCGGTGCCGCTGTGCGACGTCACTCGGGCCCGCTGCTTGGTGCTGGATGGGTGCGCCCTTCAGTCACTTATACGAATCGAACGGGTGGTTGGTTTCCTTACTCTCCGTGATCGTCGGGGAGTTGGACGCCGAGCAGGGCGTGGAGCAGGGGAGATCGGGTCGAGCGGTGCTGAAAACGTGTTCCGCAGCGGTCAGTCGGGGACCCGCTCGGAGACGTGTCCGGCGGCGCCGTCGGGGGCGCGGCGCATCGAACGCAGGGCAAGCACAAGCATGCCGACATCGTCGAGATAGACCGGATCCGGCAGCAGATCGGCGGGAAACACGAAGTACAGGACCGCCCCCCAGAACACCCAGCGCGGGCCGGTGGGCAGTCCGGCCCGTCTGAGGCCCCGGCGGGTCCGGATCAGCCGCGTCAGCACCGCGGCGGCCGCGACGAACAGCGCGACGGCTGCCACCGCGATGACGACGACGAGCGTGGTTGGCGCATCCACGGGTCCTCCCCTGTGGTCCGTCGCGCTACGTCCGGCCGTGCTGTGCGCTTCCTGTCCGGACCCCGGGTCGCGGTCCCTGTCTGTCGGTTTCCCCGCTTCGACTCCTCGAATGCCCGTTTCCGGCAGGAATACCGCTGTCGGCCGTAGGCGGGCGTCCAGCGCCGTCCCCGTGAATCGAGGAAGGGCGCTGGACGCGGTACGGCGGACGCGGTAGGGCAGGCGCGATACGGCGGACGCGGTACGGCGGGCGCGCCTGCGCGGCCTCGGCTACGGGCGCGAGGAGCCCGCCTCTCCCGCGTCGGGCCCGGGCGTGCGGTCCTGCTCCGGTCCGTCGCCAGGAGTGCTCGCCGGCGCCGGCAACAGGCCCTTGGTGGACTCCTTGAACCGCTCCAGGGTGCGGCCCAGCTGCTGGAAGGGCGAGCCGGTCCGCTTGGCCGGCGCCTGCCGCGGCACTCCGGCCGCTTCGGCCTCGACCGCGGCCTCACGGTACGCGGCCAGCGCCTCGTGGGCGTGCTCGGCGGCCTCCCGGTACAGGTCGCGGGACTCCGTCATCGCCTCCAGCGCGTCCTTGTACATCACCACCAGGGCGCGCTCGCGGGCGAGTTCCTCCTCCAGGGTGAGCAGCTGCCACTCCTCCCGCAGCACGGTGAGCGCGGCGTCGCCGCCCTCGGGCAGCGGCCGGGGCAGCGCGGCGAACCGCCGGACGGCGTCCAGCAGCTCGGTGGGATGCGTGCCGTCCAGGAACACGCTGCGCACCGAGAAGGCGACGGGGTCGTAGTCGGCCGGAGCGGGCACGCCGGGCAGCACCAGCGCACCGCCGCGCGGCACCTCCGCGCCCGACTCCTTCAGGGCCCAGTTCACCGTGCGCAGCTGGTGCGGGGCGGCCCGGTGCTCGACGACCCGGTGGTGGAGGCCGGGCGGGAGCAGCGGGACGAGCGAGCGGCGGCCCTGCTCGTCGGGCGTCATGGCCTCGTGGACGACGATGTGCACGGCCCAGGTGTCGCGCAGGGCGGCCCGGAGCGTGCGCCGCAGCTCCTTCTCGTCCGTGGGCAGCGGGTTGACCTCGAGGAAGCGCTCGCCCGTGACGGTCTCCTGGCCCCACGGGGTGTCCGCGTCCCAGGGCCAGAAGACGCCGGCGGGCGACGGCCAGCGCTGGTCCCAGGGGCGTTCCGCCTCCGCCGTGAGCGTCCATTCCTGGCCTCCGCCCGACCACTCGGCGAGGGTGAGCCGGGCGCGGACCGTCACCTCCTCCTCGGGCTGCCACCTGGCCTCGAAGGCCGTCTCCCCGTCCGGAGTGTCCGCTTCGGGCAGCTCCGCGAAATCCTGCACGGCGCCGGCGTCCTTGAGGGTCTGGAGGTTCTTGCGCAGGACGTCCGGCGCGGTCGGTCCGGTGTGGCGGCCACGGGCCTGCCACACCGTGGAGGGCGTCATGGGCGAATCGGTCGCGGCGATGTGCATGAGTCCATTCGTGAGGGCGGGCGGCCGGGCGGCGGCGCGGCGACGACGGGGCGGCGACGCGCGAAGGCCAGTATCGCTCGCCACAGGGGGTGGGCGGTCCGACGGCATGGCGGCGAGGGCGCCCGAGAACGCCCTCGTTCAGAGCCCCTTCCCCGGCGCGACGCCCGTCACGCGTCCGAATCCGCCCGGTTGCCCGTATCCGCCGCATCCGCCGTGTCCACGGCATCCGTCGCGTCCGTAGGGGCGGCGCGCGCACTGGGTGCGTCGTCCGCCCGGGGTGTGCGCCGTGCACCACGGCGGACGGCTCTCACCCATGGGCTCGGCGGCTCCGGGGCGGGAGAATGGGAGGGCGGCGGGGCCCGCCCACCATCCGCTTCGGGACGGGCCCCGTCCGCGCGCGCCCGCCGTCCGCGCGCCCTCCCTCCGCGCAGGTGTCCGCCCCCGCGCGCCCTACCGGACCGTCTTCCTCTCCCGGCCGCCATGGTGTGCGGCTCTGCGGACGGTTCGGCGCGCGCCGCCGGGCGAATCCCGGGCATGCCAAGGGAATGTGCCAAAGCCGTCGCCTTCGGCCGCCGCGTTCCGTACCCTCTGGGGCACCCGAACCATCCCGCGCCGCATCGCACTTGCTCCGCACCAGTCGCCAACGCGCCGAAGGGACAACGGTCATGGCCGTCGAGGTCGAGGTCGCGAACGAACTGCACCGGCTGCGCGCCCGCATGCCGCAGCTGACGGGGGCGTTGGCGGCCGGCGCCGACGGGCTCGTCCTGGCCCAGGACATGCCGGACGTCCAGCCCGATGGACTGGCCGCGCTCACCGCGGCGGCGCTCGGCGTTGGACGCCGCATGGTCGACCTGGCGGACCGCGGGGACTTCCGCGAACTCCTGGTGCGCGGGGCCGACGGCTACCTCGCGACCTACGCGGCCGGGCCGACCGCCGTGCTGACCCTGCTCGCCGACGACCGGGTCAACGTCGGCCGACTGCACCTGGAGGGGCGGCGGTGCGGTGCGCGCATCGCCGAGCTCGTGGCCGCGCGGTCCGCGCTCGAGCGGCCGCGGCCCCTCGACGCCGAGGGCGGCCGGTTCCCCCCGCCGCACGCCCGCGGCCGGATCCAGGGCGCGCTCCCCGTCCGCATCCCACCCCAGTCCCGCCGCCGCCCGTGAGCCCCGCCGCGCTCGCACCACCGACCCTGAGTCCCGCCCCAGTCGCACCACCGTCGGGAATCCGGCCGCGGTCCCGCCGTCGGCCCTGAGCCAGGCCGCAGTCCCGCCACCGACCCCGAGCCAGGCCGCAGTCCCGCCACCGACCCTGAGCCACGCCGCAGTCCTGCCAAGGACCCTGAGTCCCGCCCCAGTCGCACCACCGTCGGGAATCCGGCCGCGGTCCCGC
>NZ_JBEPBI010000351.1:0-6155 GCF_040299045.1 Streptomyces sp. NPDC001027 | reverse complement strand
TGGGCGGCGAGGAAGTCGGCCAGCGCCTCGGCGCCCGAGCCCTCGTCGTCCTTGACGATCTCGCCGGACTCACGGGGCGGACGCACGGTGGTCTCCTCGACCGCGGTCCACGCCGCGGACAGGCCCACGTCGGCGGCGTCGACCCCGATGTCGGACAGCGACAGGACCTCCACCGGCTTCTTCTTGGCCGCCATGATCCCCTTGAACGACGGGTACCGCGCCTCACCGGACTGGTCGGTCACCGAGACCACCAGCGGCATCGCCCCGCTCACCACCTCGGTGGCGACGTCGCCGTCGCGCTGGATCCGCACCTCGGCGCCCTCCGTCTCGATGCTCGAGGCCAAGGTGAGCTGAGGCAGCGAGAGCCGCTCGGCCAGCATCGCCGGCACCACGCTCATCGCACCGTCCGTGGACGCCATGCCGCACATCACCAGGTCGTACGGCATGCCTTCTCCCCCGTCGCCGCCGCCCCGTCGCACCGCCTTCGCCAGTACCAGCGACGTGGCGACGGCGTCGGAGCCCGCGATGGCGTCGTCCCGTACGTGCACGCCGGCGTCGGCGCCCATCTGCAGCGCCTTGCGCACCGCGTCGACGGCCTCCTCGGGTCCCACGCACAACACCGTCACCTCGACGTCGTCGGGGCTCGCGGCCTTCTCCTTGATCTGGAGCGCCTGCTCCACGGCGTACTCGTCGAGCTCGGACAGGAGTCCGTCCACACCCATGCGGTCGACGGTGCCGTCGCCTTGAAAGCGCCGGTTCCCGGTGGCGTCGGGCACGTACTTCACACAGACAGCGATCTTCACGGGTCCTGCTTCCTGATGTTCTCGGGGTTCCCCTCGCGCATCGCGCGCCCCGGGGCTCCACTCGTGGCCCACGCCTGTCAGATCTCGCGGCCGGCCCGGTGTCCCTGGACGATGGCGATCTCGATGTCTCGCGGCTGGTAGCAGTCACCGATCGCCTGGACGTCCGGGTGCTGCGTCGCCAACTGCCGGTAGAGCGCGTCGTCGGCGACGCCGCCGGCGGCCACGACGACGGTGTCCACGCCTTCGACGCTGTCGGGCTCCCAGGTCACGACGTTGAACGTGGTGATCGAGTCCTCTTCGATCTCGTGGATCGAGGTATGGGTCTGCAGCTCGACGCGGGGGCTGCTCATGAGCGCTTCGAGGAGATGGTGTCGCGCCGGCGAGGGCATTTCGGGCGCCACGGTCTCCATCCCGGTCACGAACCTGACGTGGTGTCGCCTGGCTGCGAGGTACTCGGCGGTGGTGGCCCCTTCCGCCCGGCCGCCGACGTCGAACAGGAGCACGTTCGCGCCGGCCGCGGTGTCGTCGGCGAGGACTTCTCGAGCGGTGCGCACATGCGGGAGGTCCGCGCCGATCACCTCAGGAACGAAGGGCGTGGAGCCGGTGGCGACGAGGACCACGTCGGGAGACTCGGCCAGGACGGTCTTCGCGTCGGCCTCCACGCCGAGCCGGACGTCCACCCCGAGCTTCGGCAGCTGCCGTTCGAACCAGAGGATGACCTCCTCGAAGTTGCCGCGATTCGGCGTCGTCATGACGAGGTTGACCTGGCCGCCCATACGCTGGGCGCGTTCGAAGAGGACCACGTCGTGCCCGCGCATGGCAGCCGTGCGGGCCGCCTCCATGCCGGCCGGCCCGGCGCCGACGATGACGACCCGCTTCGGTTCGTCGACCTGTTCCAGCTCGCCCCACGCCTGCTCCCGGCCGGTGACGGGGTTGTAGACGCACCCGACGCCGAGCCCCTTGTCGACGTGGCCGACGCAGGACTGGGTGCAGGCGATGCAGGTGCGGATGTCGTCGATGCGGCCTTCCCGCGCCTTGTTCGGGAAGTGCGGGTCGGCGATGAGGGTCTTCGCCATGCCGACGATGTCGAGCTTGCCCTCGGCGATCGCCCGCTCCGCGAAAGCCGGTGAGTCCTGACGACCCGCCCCGATGATCGGCAGTCGGATGCCGGCGTCCTTCATCGCCTCGGACAGGTGGATGAAGGCCCCCGTCTCGAAGTAGTGGCTGGGCCAGTGTGCGCGGCCGCTTCGGGGGATGGAGGTGATGGCCTGCCAGACGCTGATGTAGTCGACGAGCTGTTCCGCTTCGAGGATCTTCGCCAGCTCGACGTGGTCGGGCAGACTCATGCTGTAGTCCACACCGTCGTCGTAGAGCCGGACGCCGAGAATCCGGTCCTTGCCGATGCCGGCGCGCGTCACCTCGAGCACCTCGTTGAGGAACGTCATCCGTTCGCGCAGGTCGCCGCCGCCGTACTTGTCGTCGCGGCGGTTGCCGTGGGGATGCAGGAAGTTCGCGAACAGGTAGTCCATGCCGATGGACAGCTCGATCCCGTCGAAGTCGCAGCGCCGCATGCGGTCCGCGGCGGCGCCGAACGACTCGACGATGCCTTCCACTTCGCCGGTCGACAGCTCGTGGGGCATGAACAGGGGCACCGAGTAGTCGGGGGTCGGGACCGGCGACGGGGCGACGATGTCGCGGCGGAGGAACCCGGCGTGGTCCATGAGCCGACGTCCACGGTGACCGAGCTGCGCGATCAGGGGGACGTCGAACTCGTGACACCCCTGCGCCATCTTGCTGAACGCGTCCATGGTCGCGTCGCCGTAGGTGGCCAGCGAGAGGGACGCGTCGCCGTCGTAGACGGGAACCGTGTGCCCGGTGACGATGACGCCGGCGCCGCCCTTGGCTCGTTCGCGGACGTAGTAGGCGTACGCGTCGGTCGGGGTGCCGTCCCCCAGTTGGAAGTGCGCGGCGTGACCGGTGTTCATGATCCGGTTCTTCAGGGTGTATGGACCCACCTGAATCGGATGGAAGAGGTTCGGGAAGTCCGTCATGTCAGAGTCCTGGGTCGAGGGTCTGGTGGGCTGCCGGTCGGGCTAGCCGAGGCGGGTCGCTCCCGCCTCGTCGGACAGGAGGTTGAGTTCGTCGTCGGTGGGGGCGTACTGCCGCGCCTTCTCGGCCGGCAGCCGCGTCCTGATCGCCAGGTAGTAGACGGCGAGGCTGAAGGCGACCATGACCGCGGTGTCCCAGTAGGGGAACGACAGGTAGCCGAGGCCGCTGGGGTGGGAGGCTTGGCCGAAGGTGCCCATGTAGCTGATGGCCGCCGTCCCCAGGATCCAGACCCCCACCCACCAGGAGGAGCGGAAGTCGAGGTCGGGTCGGGCCTCGGGCTGCTGGAAGGCGCGGTTGACGAAGAACACCACATAGCCGATGGCGATGGCGGTGAAGACCTTCCAGTCCGTTTCCCAGCCGGTCCAGTAGACGAGCAGGTTGGCCGCGGCGAAGCCCAGAGGCGCCCAGAGACCGGCCGGTCTGAGCCGGAAGGGACGGGCCGCTTCGGGGAACGAGCGCCGGAGCGACCCGAGCGCGATGGGAACGCCCGCCCACAGCATGGCCGTCGCGGAGGTGAGGAATCCGAGGAGGGACTGCCAGCTCGGGAACGGCAGCAGACAGAGCAGGCCGACCACGAAACTGATGATCACGCCGATGACGGGGACGCCGCGCTTGTCGACCCGGGTGACCACCTCGGGGATGTACCCGTTGCGCCCCATCCCGTAGGTGACGCGCGCGGTCGAGGTGACGTAGGCGATTCCGTTGCCGGACGGGGAGACGACGGAGTCGATGTAGACGATCGCGGCGATCAGGCCCAGGCCGAGAGACGTGGCCAGCGCCGCGAACGGACCGGTGGTGACGTCGACGCTGGTTCCTTCCCAGCCGTGCGCCAGTTTCGCGGGCGAGAGCGCGCCGAGGTAGGCGATCTGGAGTCCGATGTAGAGGACCGAACAGACCACGAGGGAGCCGAGGAGGGCGAACGGGATGTTCCGGCCGGGGTTCTTGGTCTCGGCGCCGAGCTGAACGGCCTGTTCGAAGCCGGTGTAGGCGAAGACGATGCCGCCGATGGCGACAGCGGCCAGCACACCGTGGAAGCCGTAGGGCGCGAAGCCGTGGGAGTGGAAGTTCGACGGCTGGAAGCGGGCGAACAGGATGGCCACGATGACCAGCACGATGGTGCCGATCTTCCACCAGGTGATCGCGTTGTGCACACGGCCCAGGGCCTTGATGGCGAACAGGTTGAGCACGACGAAGATCGCCAACAGCGTGATGGCGACGACATAGCCGAGCGAGGTCAGGGTCCCGTCGCCGTGGAACAGGTTCAGGTGCGTGTAGCCCTCGGCGTAGCTGAGGACTCCCTCGACCTCGATGGGGGCGGTCGCCGCTCCGTAGATCCAGGCCATCCAGCCGATGCCGAATCCGGCGAGGGTTCCGTGGGAGTAGTGGACGAAGCGGGCCGAGCCTCCGGCCACGGAGAACATCGCGCCCAACTCGGCGTGGTTGAAGGCGATGAGTATGAGGATCGCGATCGCGACGAACCAGGAGAGCAGCGCCGCGGGGCCGGCGATGGCGGCGGCGTTCATCGCACTGAACAGCCACCCCGTTCCGATGATCGAGTTGATCGTGATCTGAAGGATGTTCAGGCGGGACAGTTGGCGCTTGAGGCCGTACTCGGCCACATCGGTACTCGCACTCACGCCGTCTCCTAGTCGCTCGTGGTGAGGTGGGGCTGGGGTGGCCCGCGCCCCGGGTACGCGACATGACGGGCAGCGGTCGCGCACCGTGGGCACAGGAGGTTTCGATTGCAGTTCTTCACGCGCTTTGCAGACATCGAGTCCCGGGGCCCCGATCAGCGTGGAGCCAAGTGACGCACGTCCCGCCCTCCAGGTAAAGCGGGGAAAGCTGGATGGAACCGTGAAGAAAAACTTCCCATTCTGCCCGGCGGGCCGACGACCGAAATCCGGCCACCGGCGTTCGGCGTGACCCTGTGCGGGTCGTTCGCGACGTTCACTGCGCACCACGGAAAAGCCCCGCCAGGAGTCCATGGCGGGGCTTTCGTGATCGTGCACGCCGACGTCGCGGCGTCGGCGTGAGCGCGCGGACGTCGTGGTCGGGGTCGTGGCGGGTCGGCGGTCGTCGTCGCGTCCCACCGGAGATCAGGTCAGTGCGTCGACGACCCGCAGGCTCTAACGGTCGGTGATGCTGGGCCTGCTGTGTCGGTAGGCCTGCCGGAGCGCGCCGCGCACGGCGACGAGCGCGGGGTTGCGGTGCGAGCCGGCCCGGCAGGTCGTGACGATCTGCCGTACGTGCGAGGGCGCCATCTGGCGCAGGTGGAATCCCGGTTCGCGGTCGAACCAGGTGAGGTCCGGCAGGAACGCCACCGCGTGGCCGCTCGCGACGAGCTGCGCCTGCACCAGCACGTCGGGGGTCTCGTGGGCCACGCTGGGCTCGAAGCCGGCTTGCCGGCAGGCGGCCATGGCCCAGTCGCGTCCTGGACTGCCTTCCGGTTCCAGCACCCAGGGGCGGTCGGCGAGATCGAGGAGAGTCGCCTCGCCCGGTCGGCGCCCCTCGGGCGGTCGCAGGAACGCGACGCGGATGGGGTCTTCGGCGACCACGTCGAAGTCCATCTCGCTCGAGCGGTTGGTCGGATAGTCGACGTAGTTCTCACCGCAGACCAGATCGAACTCGCGGGCCAGCAGACCGGGCAGAGCGACCTCGGGCTCGGCCTGGGTGAGCTGAACCTGCAGTCCGGGGTGGCCCTCCGCCAGCGATGTCAGCATCGCGGGCGCGAGAGCGAGCGCCGCGGTCTGGATCGTGGCGAGTCGGATCGTGCCCACGACGGTGTCCAGCGACGCGAGGATGTCGGTTTCGGCGCGTTCCAGCTGCTCCAGCACGGCGGCCGTGTGCGCGACGAGGATGTGCGCCTGCTCGGTGAGCCTGATGCGCCGGCCGTCGGGCTCGAAAAGCCGCGTTCCGATCTCCTCCTCGAGCACCGCGAGCTGCTGGGAGACGGCCGACGGGCTGTAGGCCAGCGCGGCGGCCACCGAGGTGACGGTGCCGCGCTGAGCGAGCTCTCGAAGCAACCGCATGCGGTGGAGATCGAACTTCACGTCCGGAACCTACCATGAAGAAACCCTGAAAGATATTGGACAAGTTTCCGCGCTATTCATGAACCAAGTGTCGCGGCATTCTGTGTTGCACCGGCGCTTGTGCGCCGCACCGGCTCGCCGACCGCCTCGGCGTTGCCGCCGAGATCGCGACTCGATCGACCTTTTGCGCAGCGGCGAGGACCGTGCGGCGGAT
>NZ_JBEPBI010000350.1:0-6193 GCF_040299045.1 Streptomyces sp. NPDC001027 | reverse complement strand
CCGGCCCTCGTCGCAGACGTTCTTGGCGGCGCGCGAGGCGATGTCGCGCGGGACCAGGTTGCCGAAGGAGGGGTAGACGCGCTCCAGGTAGTAGTCGCGCTCGTCCTCGGGGATCCGGTTCGGCGGACGGTCGTCGCCCCTGGCCTTCGGGACCCAGATCCGGCCGTCGTTGCGCAGCGACTCGCTCATCAGCGTCAGCTTCGACTGGTGGTCTCCGGTGCGCGGGATGCAGGTGGGGTGGATCTGCGTGAAGCAGGGGTTGGCGAAGTAGGCGCCACGCCGGTGCGCCCGCCAGACGGCGGTGGCGTTGGAGTTCATGGCGTTGGTCGACAGGTAGAAGACGTTTCCGTAACCGCCGCTGGCCAGGACGACGGCGTCCGCGACGTAGGTGTCGATCCTCCCGGTGATCAGGTCCCGGGCCACGATGCCGCGGGCCCGGCCGTCGACGACGATCAGGTCGAGCATCTCGGTGCGCGGGTGCATCTCGACGCTGCCGGCGGCGATCTGCCGGCTGAGCGCCTGGTAGGCGCCGAGGAGCAGTTGCTGGCCCGTCTGACCGCGGGCGTAGAAGGTCCGTGAGACCTGTACGCCGCCGAACGAGCGGGTGTCGAGCAGGCCGCCGTACTCGCGGGCGAAGGGCACGCCCTGCGCGACGCACTGGTCGATGATCTCGACGGAGATCTGCGCGAGCCGGTGCACGTTGGACTCCCGGGCCCGGAAGTCGCCGCCCTTGACGGTGTCGTAGAAGAGCCGGTGCACGGAGTCGCCGTCGTTGCGGTAGTTCTTCGCCGCGTTGATGCCGCCCTGGGCGGCGATGGAGTGGGCGCGGCGCGGGGAGTCCTGGTAGCAGAACTGCACGACGCGGTAGCCCTGTTCGGCGAGCGTGGCGCCGGCGGACGCGCCGGCGAGGCCGGTGCCGACGACGATCACGGTGTGCTTGCGCCGGTTGGCGGGGTTGACCAGCCCGGCCTCGAAGCGGCGCTTGTCCCAGCGTTCGGCGACGGGGCCGGAGGGAGCTTTGGCGTCGACGACCGGCTCACCGGTCGTGTAGTGCGCGTAGGACGAGAAGGGACTCATGTTCAGCTCACCACTTTGGTCATGACGCCCACCGGCACGGCGAGGAAGCCGGCCGTGAGCAGCAGTGCGAGGACGTCGGCGAAGATCTTGAGGGCGCGGTCGCGGGTGCGGCTGCCGGCGCCGAGGGTCTGGGCCGCGCTCCAGAAGCCGTGCCGCACGTGCAGGCCCACGGCGAGCATCGCGACGATGTAGACGGCGTTGCCGTACCAGGTGGAGAAGGTGTCCACGACGTTCTGGTACGGGTGGCCCTCCTGGAAGCCGCCGCTGTGCACGGTGCCGGTGGTCAGGTCGAGGACGTGCCACACGATGAAGAGGGCGAGGATGACGCCGCCCCAGCGCATGGTGCGGGTGGCGTAGCTCGCCCGCGGTTTCCTGTGCACGTACGTGACGGGCCGCGCCTTGATGTCGCGGCGGCTGAGCTGGTACGCGCAGACGGCGTGGGCGACCACGGCGACGACGAGCACCACGCGGACGAGCCAGAGCGTCCACCCGTAGTGCATGAACGGTTCGCCGACCGTGCGCAGCCAGTGGGCGTAGTGGTTGAACTCCGTGGGACCGAAGAAGATCTTGAGGTTGCCGATGACGTGGGCGACCAGGTACAGCAGCATGATCATGCCGCTGACGGCCATCACGGTCTTCTTGCCGACGGAGGAGTCCCACACGGTGCGCGCCATGGACGACCGTCGGTCCGTCCGCGTTGCCAGAGCCATGTCTGCAGACGCTACGGCCGCACCGGCCGATCGGTCCAAGACATGGTCCGCCTTGATTCCATAGGCTCTGCCTATCGAGCGGCGTAGGCTGAAGGCATGCAGTTCCAGCAGCTCCAGTACTTCGTGGCGGTCGCCGAGACCCGGCACTTCACCCGTGCCGCCGAGCTCGTGCACGTGGCGCAGCCGTCGCTGTCGCAGCAGATCAAGGCGCTGGAGCGGGAGTTGGGGGCGGATCTGTTCCTGCGGGCGCGCGGCAACATCACGCTCACGGACGCGGGCGAGGCGCTGCTGCCGCTGGCCCGGCGGATCCTCGCGGACACCGAGACCGCCCGGTACGAGGTGCAGGAGCTGGTGCAGCTGCGCGGCGGGCGGGTGCGGCTCGGGGCGACGCCCAGTGTCTGCACGGGCCTGCTGCCGGACGTGCTGCGCGCCTTCCACGACCGCTATCCGGGCATCCGGCTGCTGATCGAGGAGGGCGGTTCGCACGACCTCGTCCGCGAACTGGCGCGCGGCGCCCTGGACCTCGCCCTCGTCGTCCTGCCGCTGCCCAGCCCGTCCCCGGCGCTGACCACGGTGGAGCTGCTGCGTGAGGACCTGGTGGTGGTGTCCTCACCGGAGGCGCCCCGGCCGGGACAGGGGCGTACTGTGCGGATCGCCGACCTGGAGGGCGAGCGCATGGTGATGTTCCGGCACGGCTACGACCTGAGGGAGCTCACGGTGGCCGCGTGCCGCGCCGAGGGTTTCGAACCCGACTTCGCCGTCGAGGGCGGCGAGATGGACGCGGTGCTCGGGTTCGTACGGGCCGGCCTCGGCGTGGCTGTCGTCCCCCGTATGGTGGCCGCCCGCTCCGGCCGGGGCCTGCGGGTCACCCCGCTCGCCCGGCCGGGCCTGCACCGCACGATCGCCCTGGCCCACCGCAGCGACGTGGCGCCGCCCCGGGCGGCACGGGAGCTGCAGCGCATGCTGCTGGAGCGGTGAGCCGGCCCGCGCGCGGCACGGCGGGCCGAGCGCTGTGAGCGCGGCACATGGGCCCGCCCGTGGACGCGGCACATGGGCGCGGTCCGCGCGACCGCCCGCTCCCCCCACCCGGAGCGTTCCCGCCCCGGGGTCAGCCCGTCGCGTCCACCATGGCCAGGTCGTGCAGGCGGTCCGGGGGGCCGGGGCGTGCGTAGTACCAGCCCTGGGCCGTGTCGCAGCCGAGTATCCGCAGCTGCTCGGCCTGGGCGCCGGTCTCCACGCCCTCCACGGTGACCGCGAGATCCAGACTGTGCGCGAGCGAGACGATCCCCTCGACGATCTTGAGGTCGACGGGGTCCGCCGGGAACTGCTGCATGCCCTGGGTGAAGGAGCGGTCCAGCTTGAGCACGCTCACCGGGAGCCGGCGCAGGTTGGCGAGGTTGGAGTAGCCCGTGCCGAAGTCGTCGAGCGCGATGTCCACGCCCATCTCGGCGAGCCGGCGCAGCGGCTTGAGCAGGGCGTCGTCGGCGCCGATCAACGCCGACTCCGTCACCTCCAGGCACAGCGCCGCCGGGTCGACGCCCGCGCGCTCCAGGATGTCGACGGTGTCCTGCACCAGGCCGGGGTGGGTGAGCTGGCACGGGGACAGGTTGACGTTGATGCGCAGGGGGCCGGTGTCCTCGTTGCGTTCCCGCCACTCGCCGGCCTGCCGCACCGACTCCTCCAGCACCCAGCGGCCCAGCGGCACGATCAGCCCGGTGTGCTCGGCGAGCGGGATGAACCGGTCGGGTCCGAGCACGCCGTGCTGCGGATGCAGCCAGCGCACCAGCGCCTCCGCGCCGCGCACGCTGCCGTCGCCGAGGTGGACCAGCGGCTGGTACTCGATGAAGAACTCGCCGCGTTCGAGGGCCGCCGGGAGCGCCGTGGTCAGGCCGTGCCGGGTGATGGCGCGGGCGTCGGCCTCCGGGTCGGCGACCTCGAAGCGGTTGCCGCCCGCCGACTTGGCCCGGTACATGGTGATGTCGGCGCTGCGCAGCACCTCCGCCGCGCTGCGCTCCCCGGCCGGTCCTTCGACGATGCCGATGCTGCCGCGCACGGTCAGCTCACGGCCGTCGATGCTCACGGGCGCGATCAGCGCGTTCATGATGCGCGCGGCGAGCTCGTCGACCTCGTGGCGGGTGTCGGGGCCGGTGGTCAGCGCCACGAACTCGTCGCCGCCGAGGCGGGCGACCATCTCGCCGGGCGCGGTCGCGCAGGACTGCAGCCGGTCGGCGACCTCCACCAGCAGCCGGTCGCCGGCGGCGTGTCCCAGGCTGTCGTTGATGGTCTTGAAGCCGTCGAGGTCGAGGTAGCACAGCCCGAACCGACGGCCCTCGCCGGCCGCCAGCACCTTCTCCAGCCGTTCGAAGAACAGGGTGCGGTTGGGCAGGCCGGTGAGCGCGTCGTGGGTGGCCTCGTAGCGCAGCCGCAGATTGAGCAGCCGGCGCTCGGTGGTGTCCTCCATCAGGGCCAGCTGGTATTGCGGGAGCCCGTCGGCGTCCCGCAGCAGCGAGACCGTCAGGTTGGTCCACAGGACCGTCCCGTCGGGGCGGCTGAACGCCTTCTCCGTGTGGTAGTGCTCCCGTTCGCCGCGGACCAGCTCGTCGTAGAGCCGCCAGGTCTGCGGCGCGTCCTCGGGGTGGGTGAAGTCCTGGACCTTGCGGCCGAGCAGCGACTGCTCCGAACCGCCGAACATGCGCAGCAACGCCCCGTTGACCTGGAGGACGTTGCCCTCCAGGTCGGCGATGCTGATCCCTATCGCGGCCCCCTCGAACACCGCGCGGAAGCGTGCCTCGCTGGCGTGCAGCGCCTGCGCGACGACGCCCTGGGCGCGCAACGCGGCCTGGGCGATGGCCTCCTGCTCGGCAAGGGTGCGGTCGCGCAGCGCCGCCGCGTAGCCGCCCGCCATGGCGTGCTGCAGACGGGAGGCGCGGGTGCGCAGGTCCTCCTGGGGGCCGTCCTCGCCGCAGTAGAGCACCAGATAGGCGTCGACGCAGTCGAGTGTGCGGCTGAGCGCCTCGGGGTCGGTGCAGTGCACGTCGACCAGGGCCGCGCCGACCGCCTTGGCGGCGTCGGCGTCGAGCGTCCGCTCCAGCAGCGCCTCGCGCAACCGCCTGGCCAGCGGCAGGAGTTGCTCTTCGAGTTCGGGGCGGGTCAGCGACGTCGAGGTCACCGGGTACACGGCCCGGCTCCAGATCGTCACGAACCGCCGCAGTCTGTCCTCCGGCCCGTCCGGCTCCGCACTCACGCCGTGCGCCCCACGCCGGCGAAACCGGAGAAGGCCCACGGGTCCTCCTCCTCCGGCGCCGTCTCCGGCCGCCAGTGCGGCATCGGCACCAGTCCCGGCTCCACCATGTCGTACCCCTCGAAGAACCGCCCGATCTCGTCACGTGAGCGCATGACCAGCGGATTGCGAATGTCCTTGTACACGTCGACGGCGCCCTCGGCCCGCCCCGACAACTGCGGGATTCCCTCGTACGAGGCGTGCGTGAGCACCAGCAGACTGCCGGGCGCGAGCGCGGCGCCGAGTTCGGCCACCGCCGCGTACGGGTCGTCGGCGTCCTCGACGAAGTGGAGCACCGCGACCAGCAGGAGGGCCACCGGCCGCTCCAGGTCGAGCAGTTGCTCCACCTGCGGGCTGGTCAGGATCTCCTGCGGCTTGCGCAGGTCGGCGGCCACGACGTCCACCCCGTCGCAGTCCGTCAGCACCGCCTGGCTGTGCGCCACGGCGACCGGGTCGTGATCGACGTAGACCACGCGCGCGCCGGGGCTCGCCGCCCGAGCGATCTCGTGCGCGTTGCCGAACGTGGGGATCCCGGAGCCGATGTCGAGGAACTGGGTGACGCCCTCGGCGACCGCGTACCGCACGGCACGACGCATGAACGCCCGGTTCGCCTGGCTGATCTTCGGCAGTCCGGGGATGAACTCCATCGCCCTGCGGGCCGCTTCCCGGTCCACCTCGAAGTTGTGCGATCCGCCCAGGTAGTAGTCGTAGATCCGCGAGACGCTCGGCACCGAGATGTCGATGCTCCGAGGGGCCCAGGCGGGACGCTCCATCTATCTCTCCAAGGCGTAGGCGATCCGGTGTTCGAGGCTGAGGCTACTGATCGCCCGCCAAACGGGCGAGGGGAAACGGAAATTGACCGTCCGTTCCCGGTCACTGCCTCCGGCACGTGCCGGACCGACGCCCCCCGCAGGGCTACGACAAGTGTCCGGGCCGCTCCGGAGGGTTTCCGGAGCGGCCCGGAGGGCGGCCGAATTCTACGCACAGGAGGAGGGGGCCCCACAAGCACAGCGGTCCGCCCCCCCCCGGCGGCGCGGGGGGGGGGGGCCAAACGGGCGGGGGGCGGGGGGCACCCGGGGGGACCCGCCCCCGGGGGGGGGGGCCAAACCCCCCCCCCACCCCCCCC
>NZ_JBEPBI010000349.1:0-6225 GCF_040299045.1 Streptomyces sp. NPDC001027 | reverse complement strand
ACACGCTGCGCGCCCGCCTGAGGAGCGTGGCCGCAGAGCGCGAACTCCTCCTGCAGCAGGACGACTCAGCCGACGACTACGCCGGCGCCGTCCGCCGCGGACCGTGTCACTGCGTGCGCGATACTGGGATTGAACCAGTGACCTCTTCCGTGTCAGGGAAGCGCTCTCCCGCTGAGCTAATCGCGCGGGTAAGGATCTCGAAGATCCAGTGGACGATACTGGGATTGAACCAGTGACCTCTTCCGTGTCAGGGAAGCGCTCTCCCGCTGAGCTAATCGTCCTTGGAGGTGGAGACGGGATTTGAACCCGTGTAGACGGCTTTGCAGGCCGTTGCCTCGCCTCTCGGCCACTCCACCAGGAGTGTAGGGGGCCCGGGAAGACCCCTTCTTCCTTCGAGCGGACGACGAGGCTCGAACTCGCGACCTCAACCTTGGCAAGGTTGCGCTCTACCAACTGAGCTACGTCCGCTTGTCGTTTCGTTCCGCTCTCGCGGCCCGGCGACGTGTTGAACTCTAGCGGATTCCCGGGCCAGTACAAAAACGCGTTTGTGCAGCGTGCTGCGCTGCGCTCGCGTGCGCACCAGGTCAGCGCCCCCGGAGGCCGTGACCTGCGGAACACGCGAGGACGGTCCCCGAGGCGCCCGTCCTACACTCGACCATGTGCTCGACCTCCCTCCTCTCGCCCGTTTCGGCGGCCGCCTCGCCACCGGTCTCCTCGATGTGACCAGCGATCCCGCAGCCCTCGACGGCTCCGGGTTCTGGGCCGTCTGCGCGGACTTCGAGGGCCGTCTCGTCTGCGCCCGCTTCGCCGACGTGCGCGAGGAGCCCGTGCCCGCCCCCGTGCCGGGGGGCTGGCGGGGGCCCGCGGCCGGTGACTGGGCGTCCTCCCTCGACCGTGCCGCGTACACGGCGGGCGTGCGCCGGATCCGGGAGCACATCGCGGCCGGCGAGGTGTACCAGGCGAACCTCTGCCGGGTGCTGACCGCGCCCGTGGCGCCCGACGCCGACGTGGACGCGCTGACCGCCCTGCTGGCCCGGGGCAACCCCGCGCCGTATGCAGGAACGATTCGCCTGCCGGCGCACGGCGTGGAGACGGCCACCGCGTCACCCGAGCTCTTCCTGCGCCGCGCGGGCCGGACCGTCGAGTCCGGCCCCATCAAGGGCACCGGCCGCACGGAGGCGGACCTCCTCGCCAAGGACTACGCCGAGAACGTGATGATCGTGGACCTCGTCCGCAACGACCTGGGCCGGGTCTGCGCCACCGGCACCGTCACCGTCCCCGACCTGTGCGCCGTCGAGAAGCATCCCGGTCTGGTCCACCTCGTCTCAACGGTCCGCGGCGAACTGCGTCCGGGCGCCGGCTGGCCCGAACTGCTGGACTGCGCCTTCCCGCCGGGCTCGGTCACCGGCGCCCCGAAGGCGAGCGCGCTCGGGATCATCGACGCGCTGGAGACGGCGCCGCGCGGCCCGTACTGCGGCGGCGTCGGCTGGGTCGACGCGGACCGGGGCACGGGCGAGCTGGCCGTCGGCATCCGCACCTTCTGGATCGACCGGGCCGCCGACGGCGCGGCCGTGCTGCGCTTCGGCACCGGCGCGGGGATCACCTGGGGCTCCGATCCCGAGGCAGAGTGGGAGGAGACCGAGCTGAAGGCGTCCCGGCTGCTCGCGGTAGCGTCGGGTGCGTACGAGGCCACGGGCGCGTACGAGGCCGAGGAGAGGAACTGACGTGAAGATCTGGCTCGACGGCGGGTTGCAGGACGGCGAGACCGCCCGCGTCTCCGTCTTCGACCACGGACTGACCGTGGGCGACGGCGTCTTCGAGACGGTGAAGGCGATGCACGGGGAGACCTTCGCGCTCACCCGGCACCTCGACCGGCTGACCCGCTCCGCACGAGGCCTCGGCCTGCCCGACCCGGACCACGACGAGATCCGCCGCGCCTGCGCCGCCGTCCTCGATGCCGACCCGGTGCCGCTCGGCCGACTGCGCATCACCTACACCGGCGGCCAGGGCCCCCTCGGCTCCGACCGCGGAGACCAGGGCCCCACCCTCGTCGTCGCGCTCGGCGGGACTTCCCGGCGCGCCGACTCCACGGCCGTCGTCACCGTCCCGTGGACCCGT
This sequence comes from Streptomyces sp. NPDC001027, assembly GCF_040299045.1. Classification (NCBI taxonomy): domain Bacteria; kingdom Bacillati; phylum Actinomycetota; class Actinomycetes; order Kitasatosporales; family Streptomycetaceae; genus Streptomyces; species Streptomyces sp. NPDC001027. The sequence goes on along the minus strand of NZ_JBEPBI010000349.1, from coordinate 4,107 downwards.
AACGAACGCGGCGCGGTCACCGGCCTGAAGACGACGTCGTACGCGGAGAACGTCGTCGCGCTGGCCCGGGCCCACGAGCAGGGCGCCACCGAGGCGTTGTTCGGCAACACGGTCGGGCGGCTCTGCGAGGGCACCGGCTCCAATGTGTTCGTCGTCCTCGACGGCGAGATCCACACCCCGCCGCTGGCCTCCGGCTGCCTCGCGGGCATCACGCGCGAGCTGACCGTCGAGTGGACCGGCGCCAAGGAGACCGACCTGCCGCTGGACGTGCTGGAGCGGGCCGACGAGGTCTTCCTCACCTCGACGCTGCGCGACGTCCAGGCCGTCCACCGGGTCGACTCCCGCGAACTGCCGGGCGCGCCCGGACCGGTGACCGCCAAGGCCATGCGCGTCTTCGCCGAGCGGGCGGCGGACGACCTCGACCCGTGAGTTCCGCGGGGGATGCCCGCAGCCCGCGCGGACAGCGGCGGAAATCGAGCTGACGTCACGCTCGGCGTTGGGTAGAAAGCCCCTGATGACCACGACCCTGCGGCCGACCGAGCCGCTCCAGCGCGCCGCCGACGGGGCGCTGTCGCGCCACTACCAGGTGTGTGTGAACAGCCGCCCCGTCGGAGCCGTCCACCTCTCGACGTCCCCTTCCTTCGGGCCCCGCGTCGCCGTGATCGCCGGTCTGCGCATCGAGGAACCGGACCGCGGGCGCGGCCGGGGGACGGTCGCCGCGCTGGCCGCCGAGGAGGTGGCCCGCGGCTGGGGCTGCGGGCGGATCGACATCCGGGTGCCGGCGGACGCGTCGGCCGCGCTGCGGATGGCGACGGCCCTCGGCTACGTCCACCGCAACCGCGGCATGGAGAAACCGCTCGGCCCCGCCCTTCCCCGGTTGCCCGAAGGCAGCCGGGGCCGGCCGATGACACAGGCCGAGTACGACGCCTGGCAACGGCACGCCGTGGCGGACTACGCCCAGGACTGGCGGGAGCGCGGGGTGCCCGAGGACGAGGCCCTGGCCAAGGCGCGGCGCGACCACGAGCAGGAGCTGCCGCAGGGCCGTGCGACGCCGAACATGCGGTTCAGCGTGCTGGAGCACGACGGCGTCCCGGTGGGCAGGCTCTGGCTTGCGCTGGCCGACGACAAGGCGTTCGTCTTCGACGTCGAAGCCGACGAGGCGTTCCGCGGCCGCGGCCACGGCCGTTCGCTGATGCTGCTGGCCGAGACGCAGGCGTACGACGCGGGGGTGCGCGTCCTCGGCCTCAACGTGTTCGCCGGCAACACCCCGGCGGAGCGGCTGTACGAGTCGCTGGGATACGTGCCGGTGGGCTACTCGATGTACAAGGCCCTGATCTGATCTGATCAGGGCCGGTCAGGTCACGCCTGCTCGGCCAGCAACCGGTCGGCGATCTCCTCGATGCGCCCGCGCAGCCCGTCCTGGCTCTTGCCGCCGTCGAGACGCTCGCCGCCGATGACGTACGTCGGGGTGCCGGTGACGCCGATCGCCTTGCCCTCGGCCTGGTCGGCGTCCACGATCAGGATGTGCCGGCCGTCGATCAGGGCGGTGTCGAACTCCTCAGCGTCCAGACCCAGTTCACCCGCGATCTCGACCAGTAGCGGTTCTCCCGCACGGTCCAGCTCCCCGACGCGCGCCAGCACGGCCTCGACGTACGGCCAGCCCTGTCCCTGCTCCAGAGCCTCCTCGGCGGCCTGCGCGGCGGCGAAGGCGTGCCGGTGCTTCTCCAGCGGGAAGTGCCGCAGCCGCAGCTCCAGGCGGTCGCCGTAGCGCTCGCGCAGGGCGTGCAGGTCGCCGAGCGCTACACGGCAGTCGGGGCACTGCAGTTCGCACCACACGTCGAGGACGACGGCCGGCGGGGCGTCGGCCGCGGAGGAGACGGACGAAGAGGCCGGGGAGGGGTCGGACGAGGAGGCGGGGGAGGGGTGCGCCGGGGACGAGTCGCTCATGCCGCCAGTCTTGCAGCCCGTGCCCGGCCGCCCCAATCCGGACGGCCGCCGCCTCCCCGCCACGAGCCGCCGCGGCGGGGGCGCTGCCCCGTCCCGTTGCCCGCCCCGCGGCCGCGGCTCGTGGTCGGAGCGCGCCTCCGCTCGCCTCCGCCGCTGCATCCGGAGGTGCAGCGGAGGCCAGGGTGCATACGGCACCTGCGGAGGAGCCGACCCGGAGATGTCCCTGATGTCCGGCTGCGGCATGGCCCGGGAGCGGTGTCCAGGTGCACGATGGAGGGGACGAGGCGCGGGCCTGCCGGGTGTGCCGCCGCGTCCGCCCGACCTTGCCCGCACGCCCTGCCTGGAGGACCGGATGATTGCCGAGACCGTCTGTTCCGCCGTCGCCGCGGCCGGCTTGGGCATCGCGGTGGTCACGGCGTACCGCAAGCGCTATCTCGCGGCGGCCCGGATCGCCGCCTACGCCCTCGTGCCCCTCGGCCTCGTGATGACGGGCGTCGTCGACTGGCTCGCCGACACCGCCTTCAGTCCTACGGCGTGGGCCGGTTTCGCGGTGCTGGGCGGCGCCTGGGCCCTCTTCGCCACGACGCGCGCGGTGGAGCGTCGCCGCGGCGGCACCCGCAAGGAGCGCAGGGCGGCGGCCCGTGCCGCCCGCTCCGAGGCGGTGGCGCCCGCCGCCTCCGCGCCGTCCCTGGGACAGTCCTCCAGGCCGGCCTCCCGCCCGGCGGCCGCGCCGCGGGCGACCGGCGGCTCGGAGGACTTCAGCGACATCGAGGCCATTCTGAAGAAGCACGGCATATGACGCCCGCCCTCGACCCGGGGCGGGCGGCAGGGCAGGTGAGGGGCGGTCCGGCGGGCGCGGCGGCCCCCGGGTGAAACGACACAGTCGGGCCGCCCGCGCGCGGAAATGATCACACCCTGGACACGGCCTGAAACCGACCTCGCGGATTCCAGCGATGTCCCGCTCATTCCGTGCGTGTTGATCGCGCGGGAGATCCCCGCTGCGTCATCATCGCCGCGAGATGCTGGACACGACACAGAGCGACGCCGCGCCGCCGAAGGACGAGCCGCGCGGGTGCCTCTTCGCCCTTTCCCAGCCACCGCTGATGATCTTCCTTGCGGTGATCGGGTGTCTGCTGCTCATGGCCTCGCTGCATGATCTGCTGCTGCTCTGAGCCGTACCCGCGGTCCCCGGCGTCACCCGCCGGGGCCGCGTCGGCATCGCACCTCCCCACGGGCCCCGCCGCGCAGACGCGGTCAGCCCGCCGCCTCCTTGCGACGCGCCCGGTAGGCGGCCACGTGCAGGCGGTTGCCGCAGGTGCGGCTGTCGCAGTACCGGCGCGACCGGTTGCGGGAGAGGTCGACGAAGGCGCGCCGGCAGTCGGGGGCCTCGCAGCGCCGCAGCCGCTCCTGCTCGCCGGCCACCACGAAGAACGCCAGCGCCATCCCGCAGTCGGCGGCCAGATGGTCGGCGACCGAGGCCCCGGGTGCGAAGTAGTGGACGTGCCAGTCGTAGCCGTCGTGATCGGTGAGGCGCGGGGTGGTGCCCGCCGCGGCGACCAGCTCGTTGATGTGCTGAGCGGCCGTACGCGGGTCCTGCGCCGCGAAGATTCCGGCGAACCGGCCACGAACCTTGCGCACCGCGGACAGATCGAACTCGGAAAGCGTGCCGACATCGCTGATGTCGTGCTTTCGTACGAAGTCTCCGAGGGTGGCGACATCCGGCAGCCCGTCCGGAGCCGTGTCGTCCTCCGGCGCGGAGTTCACCAGATCCACCACGGCGTCGAGCGCGCACCGGGTGTCGTGGGTGATCAGCACGTTTCGCTCCCTGGCCTGACGGTCGGGCGGGCGCCCGCCGATGCTGGCCGATGGTAGCCGCACCGGGGCCTCAGGCGACGGGCGGTCGTGAGCCGGATCCCGCGGGGACGGCCCCGCAGCGGCGGGAGGGCGGGCTCCGGGACCGGGGGAGGGGCGCCCGCACGGGCAGCCAGGCCTCCCGGGACGGACAGGCATGGGACGGCTCCGCGGTCTCGCGGCCGGGGATGCGACGACGCCGACGCCGCGCCCCCGGTGGCCGGGGGGCGGCGGCGCCGCAAGGGCGGTGCGATGGGGGGGCCCCCAACGGCAACCCACGCGGACCGCGCCCCGCGGCGCGAGCACGGC
>NZ_JBEPBI010000348.1:0-6249 GCF_040299045.1 Streptomyces sp. NPDC001027 | reverse complement strand
ATCGAGAAGGCCATCGACGACGTCTTCGACCTGCGCCCGGCCGCGATCATCCGCGATCTCGACCTGCTGCGCCCGATCTACGCCCAGACCGCCGCCTACGGCCACTTCGGCCGCGAGCTGCCCGACTTCACGTGGGAGCGCACCGACCGCGTGGACGCGCTGCGCAAGGCCGCAGGCCTGTAGGGCACTACGTTCGAACACGCCCTGGCACGCGGTCGCCACGGCGACGCACCGAGGCCCGGCCCTCCCTACGGGGGCCGGGCCTCGCTGCGTGCCGTGCGCGTCGCCGCCCGGACACCGTCCCAAGGCCCCCGTGACCTCCGTGTCCTTCTGCGGCCTTCCACGAGCCGCCGAAACGACTCGTGCCGGGCCGGCTCGAACTCGGGGGGCCGGCTTCAGGTCGCCTACGGGCGCCCTTGGTTGTCAGTGCGGTTTGGTAAGAATGCAGGTGTGATCAGCGAGGACGGGCAGGGGGGCGGTGGTGCGGCCGGGGAGGGCGCGCCGCCGGAGCAGCTCGCGCTGATCCGGGAGAGCGTCCGCCAGGCCAAGGCCCCGCGGGCCAAGCCCCGGACCTGGCGGGGGGCCGCGCTGGCCGAGGAGCTGCCGGTCGCGCGGGTGCTCGTCGACAAGGGCGTGCTGCATCTGGACCGGTACTTCGACTACGCCGTGCCGGCCGAACTCGACGCCGACGCCCAGCCGGGAGTGCGGGTGCGGGTCCGCTTCGGAGCGGGGCGCGGGAGGGTGCGGGAAGGACGTCGCGAGGGCGGGGGCCTGATCGACGGCTTCCTCGTCGAGCGGCGCGCCGCGTCCGACTACTCCGGGCCGCTCGCGGCGCTCGCCCAGGTGGTGTCGCCCGAACGGGTGCTGAGCCAGGAGCTGCTGGGGCTGGCCCGGGCCGTCGCCGACCGGTACGCCGGGAGTCTGGCCGACGTGCTGCAGCTCGCCGTCCCTCCGCGCAACGCCCGCGCCGAGCAGCGGCCCTCGCCCGAGCCGTTGCCGCCGCCCGCCCCGCCGGCGGCCGGCTCCTGGGACCGGTACGAGCGCGGGGGCGCGTTCCTGGAGTCCCTGGCGTCCGGCGGCGCGCCGCGCGCGGTGTGGAACGCGCTGCCGGGGCCCGAGTGGAGCGAGGAGCTGGCGCGGGCGGTCGCCGCGACACTCGCCTCGGGCCGCGGAGCGCTGGTCGTCGTCCCCGACGGACGGGCCGCCGCCCGGGTCGACGCGGCGCTGACGGCGGTGCTCGGGCCGGGGCGGCACGCCCTGCTCACCGCGGACGCCGGTCCCGAGAAGCGGTACCGGGAGTGGCTCGCCGTGCGGCGCGGGTCCGTGCGGGCGGTCGTCGGGACCCGCGCCGCGATGTTCGCGCCGGTCCAGGACCTCGGGCTGCTCGCCCTCTGGGACGACGGGGACGACAGCCACAGCGAGCTGCACGCGCCGCAGCCCCACGCGCGGGAGGTGCTGCTGCTGAGGGCGGCTCAGGACAGGTGCGGGTTCCTGATGGGCGGCTGGAGCTGCACCGTGGAGGGCGCGCAGCTCGTCGAGAGCGGATGGGCCCGGCCGTTGGTCGCCCCGCGGGAGCAGGTGCGGCGCACCGCTCCGCTGGTGCGGACCGTGGGTGACCAGGATCTCGCCCGGGACGAGGCGGCCCGGGCCGCCCGGCTGCCGACCCTCGCCTGGCAGGCGGTCCGCGAGGGACTGAAGACCGGTCCGGTGCTGGTCCAGGTGCCCCGGCGCGGGTACGTGCCGCGGACGGCTTGTGCGCAGTGCCGTGCCGCCGCCCGGTGCCGGCACTGTTCCGGACCGCTGGAGGCGCGGGACGGCGGCGCTCTGTGGTGCGGCTGGTGCGGGCGTGAGGAGGGCGCCTGGCACTGTCCCGAGTGCGGCTCGTTCCGCCTGCGGGCTCAGGTCGTGGGCGCACGGCGGACGGCGGAGGAGCTGGGGCGGGCGTTCCCCGCCGTTCCGGTGCGGACGTCGGGGCGCGAGCACGTGCTGGACACCGTGCCGGGGGCGCCGGCGCTCGTGGTGTCCACGCCGGGGGCCGAGCCGGTCGCCGAGGGCGGGTACGCGGCGGCCCTGCTGCTGGACGGCTGGGCCATGCTGGGCCGGCCCGACCTGCGGGCCGGAGAGGACGCGCTGCGCCGCTGGGTCGCCGCCGCCGCCCTGGTGCGGCCGCAGGGCGACGGCGGGACGGTGGTCGTCGTCGCCGAGCCGACGCTGCGGCCGGTTCAGGCGCTGGTGCGCTGGGATCCCGTGGGACACGCGGTGCGGGAGCTCGCCGAGCGGGCCGAGCTGGGCTTTCCGCCGGTGTCGCGGATGGCGGCCGTGTCGGGCGCGGCGGAGGCGGTGACCGGGTTCCTCGCCGCCGTGGATCTGCCCGGCGAGGCAGAGGTGCTGGGACCGGTCCCGGTGCCGCCCGAGCCGGCCGGGCGGCCCCGCCGTCCGGGGGCGCCGCCGCCCGGGGAGCAGTGGGAGCGGGCGCTGATCCGGGTGCCGCCGGGGAGCGGAGCCGCGCTCGCCGCCGCGTTGAAGGCTGCGCAGGCGACACGGATGGCCAGGACGGGCGGCGCGGGGCGTTCCGGACGGGGCGCGGACGAGACCGTCCGGGTGCGGATCGACCCGCCCGACATCGGGTGAGGCTCGCCTCCGGCAGGTGGCCGGGAATGTGCGGGTCGATCCGGGTGACCGTCCCTGGGGGCTGCGCCCCCAGACCCCGCTTTCGGCCCTGAAGGGGCCCCGTCCTCAAACGCCGGACGGGCTGGATGGTGCGGACGGCGCCGGATCGTGCGGCTGCCCTCTCGGGTGCGGCCGAGAGGGCAGGTGGGGTGGGGGAGGTGCGGTGGTCGCGTCAGCCGTTGCGCGGGCCGGGGAAGGCGGTCGGTCTCACCTCGTCGCGCAGGGACGGGCTGCCGGCGGTCGGCTGGGTCGGCATCGAGCGGGCGGCGGGGACCGTGGGAACGGTGGGGATGCTCGTGGTCACGCTGACCGTGCGCGCGCCGGCCGGTTCCGTCGGCCGCTCCGCCTCGACGGTGGCCGCCTGGGCGGCGGCCGCGCGGCGGGCGCCGTAACGGCGGTGCACCGCCTGCTTGGTGACCCCGAGCGCAGAGCCCACCGCGTCCCAGGAGAAACCCAGCGAACGGTCGAAGTCCACCGCCGCGGTCACCAGCGTCTCGACGCTGTCCCGCAGTTCCTGGGCGAGGCGGACCGTCGGGGCGGGGGCGCGCCCGTAGACGACGAAGCCCGTGGAGGGGCCGGAGCGGCGGGGGCGGTAGACGTTGCCCAGCTGCGCGGTGAGGGTGCGCAGTGCGTCCACCTGCCGGCGGACGCGCTCGATGTCCCGCACCAGCAAGTGCAGGCTGGCCCGGGCCTGGGCGTCGTGGGTTGCATGGTCGGCCATGAACAAGCCTCTCGAACCGGCGTTGAAGAAGGTGTGTCAACTCTTTCTTGACCAACGCGGGTTCGCTCCGCTGGTCACGGTGTGGGGGCGTATGGGCATATGCGTACGCCCCCCGTCGGGCCGGGTCGGGCCGGGTCGGGAGGCCGGGTCGCCGGGCTTCGGGGGCGGCATAAACTTGTGCGTTGCCCGTCGTTCGTCCTTTCGAGAGGCGCCGCCCACTCATGAAGCTCGTCTTCGCCGGTACCCCCGAGGTCGCCGTTCCCGCCCTGGACGCTCTCATCGCCTCCGGGCGGCACGAGGTGGCCGCTGTCGTCACGCGACCCGACGCGCCGTCCGGGCGGGGACGCAGGCTGGTCGCCTCGCCCGTGGCCCAGCGGGCCGAGGAGGCCGGCATCGAGGTGCTGAAGCCCGTGAGGCCGCGGGAGCCGGAGTTCCTGGAGCGGTTGCGGCAGATCGCGCCCGACTGCTGTCCCGTCGTGGCCTACGGGGCGTTGCTGCCCCGGGTGGCGCTGGACGTCCCGGCGCGCGGATGGGTCAACCTGCACTTCTCGCTGCTGCCCGCCTGGCGCGGCGCCGCTCCGGTGCAGCACGCCGTCATGGCCGGCGACGAGATCACCGGCGCCTCCACCTTCCTCATCGAGGAAGGGCTCGACTCCGGGCCGGTGTACGGGACGGTCACGGAGGAGATCCGCCCCACCGACACCAGCGGGGACCTGCTCACCCGGCTCGCCTTCGCCGGGAGCGGGCTCCTCGCCGCGACCATGGACGGGATCGAGGACGGCGCCATCGAGGCGGTGCCGCAGCCCGCCGACGGGATCACCCTCGCGCCGAAGATCACCGTCGAGGACGCCCAGGTCGACTGGGCCGCGCCGGCCCTGCGCGTCGACCGCGTGGTGAGGGGCTGCACCCCGGCTCCCGGTGCGTGGACCACCTTCCGCGGCGAGCGGCTCAAGCTCATCCAGGTCCGGCCCGTCCCCGAGCGGACCGACCTGGCTCCGGGCGCGCTCGCCGTCGGCAAGAACAGCGTGCACGTCGGCACCGGCTCGTACGCCGTCGAGCTGCTGTGGGTGCAGGCGCAGGGGAAGAAGCCGATGCGGGCCGCCGACTGGGCGCGGGGCGTCCGGATCGGGGACGAAGAGGCCGTCGGGGCGTAACCCCGGCAGCCGACGTACGCTGGACGCACCGTTCTCCCCCGTCCGTCCCTCCCTCTCGGCGCGCCCTCGCCGACGTCCCCTGCCGGTGCGGCGCGCCGCACCGAGCCGCCGCGCTCCGCCTCCTTCGCGACACCCGTTTCTCGACTTCTCGACGCACCTTCCCCTTCTGCCATCCGGAGCACCTTTCTCGTGACCGAGCAGCCCCAACGTCCCCGTAAGCCGGGCAAGCCCTACCGCCGGCCCCAGAAGGACCCCGTCCGTCTGCTGGCCTTCGAGGCCCTGCGTGCCGTGGACGAACGGGACGCCTACGCCAACCTCGTGCTGCCGCCGCTGCTGCGCAAGGCACGCGAGAAGGAAGGGCCCGAGAAGTTCGACGGGCGCGACGCGGCCCTCGCCACCGAGCTGGTGTACGGGACGCTGCGTCGGCAGGGGACGTACGACGCCGTCCTCTCCGCGTGCGTCGACCGGCCGCTGCGCGAGGTGGATCCACCCGTCCTCGACGTCCTGAGCCTCGGGGTGCACCAGCTGCTGGGGACGCGCATCCCGACCCACGCGGCCGTGTCCGCCTCGGTGGACCTCGCGCGGGTCGTGCTCGGCGACGGGCGCGCCAAGTTCGTCAACGCCGTGCTGCGCAAGGTCGCCCAGCACGATCTGGACGAGTGGATCGAGAAGGTCGCGCCGCCCTACGAAGACGACCCCGAGGACCACCTCGCCGTCGTGCACTCGCACCCGCGCTGGGTGGTCTCCGCGCTGTGGGACTCCCTGGGCGGCGGGCGGGCCGGCATCGAGGACCTGCTGGAGGCCGACAACGAGCGGCCCGAGGTGACGCTCGTCGCCCGGCCCGGCCGCGCCACGACCGAGGAGCTGCTCCAGGAGGACGCGGCGGTCGCCGGGCGCTGGTCGCCGTACGCCGTGCGGCTCACCGAGGGCGGCGAGCCCGGCGCCATCGACGCCGTGCGGGACGGGCGGGCGGGGGTGCAGGACGAGGGCAGTCAGCTCGTGGCGCTGGCCCTGGCCGCCGCGCCGCTCGACGGTCCGGACGCGAAGTGGCTGGACGGCTGTGCCGGACCCGGCGGCAAGGCGGCGCTGCTCGCCGCTCTCGCCGCCGAGCGGGGAGCCGTCCTGCTCGCCGCCGAGAAGCAGCCGCACCGGGCGGGACTGGTCGCCAAGGCCCTGGCCGGCAATCCGGGGCCCTCGCAGGTCATCGCCGCGGACGGCACGCGTCCGCCGTGGCGTCCCGGGTCCTTCGACCGGGTGCTGATGGACGTGCCGTGCACCGGTCTCGGCGCGCTGCGCAGGAGGCCCGAGGCGCGGTGGCGGCGCCGGCCGGAGGACCTCGACGGGTTCGCCCCCCTCCAGCGCGGACTGCTGCGGACCGCGCTGGAGTCCGTCCGGGTCGGCGGCGTGGTCGGGTACGCCACCTGCTCGCCGCATCTCGCCGAGACCCGGGCCGTGGTGTCCGACGTCCTCAAGCAGTACCCGCAGGCCGAGCTGATCGACGCGCGGCCGCTGCTGCCGGGCGTGCCGACGCTGGGCGAGGGGCCGGACGTCCAGCTGTGGCCGCATCTGCACGGCACCGACGCCATGTACCTGGCATTGATCAGGAAGACGGGCTGAACTCCGCACGAGGCGTGCCGGGGGCGGAAGCCGGCCGAGATCCGGACGGGGTCACGCGAAGGGCCGGCCGCACACCATGGGGTGTGC
>NZ_JBEPBI010000347.1:0-6291 GCF_040299045.1 Streptomyces sp. NPDC001027 | reverse complement strand
GTCCGCCCCGGCACGCGCGTGCGCCGTCCGGCTACCGCTGCCCGCTGACCCTTCCCTGCAGCAGCCGGGAGAGCGCGGAATGGACGTCGTCCAGCGACCGCTCCGGCTGGAAGGCCTGCCAGTCCAGGGCGGCCACCAGGACCATGCCGACCAGCGCGGCCGCCGTCAGCGGCACGTCGATCTCGTCGCTGAACTCGCCGTTGTCCACGCCCTCGCGCAGCACCCCCTCGACGACGGCCACCGCCTCCTGACGGACCACCATGAGCGTGGACTGCCAGGCCCGGTTGGTGCGCCACAGCTCGGCCACGTAGAGCTGCGTGAAGGACGGGTAGCGGTCGATGAAGACGAGGCCCGCGCGGATCATCGCGTCCAGCGCGTCGACCCTGCCGCCGCCCTCCCGGGCCGTGCGCTCGGCCGCTTCGCGCAGCGAGGCGGTGAGCAGGCCCACGCCGTGCCGCAGCAACTCCTCGAACAGGACCGACTTGCTCGCGAAGTTGTAGTAGACCGTGCCCTTGGCGACGCCGGCCCGTTCGGCGATCTCGTCGACGGTGGTCGCGGAGAACCCCTGCTCGGCGATGAGGGTGACGGCCGCCTCGTAGAGCTTCTGCCGGGTGGCCTCGCGGCGGGTGCGGCCGCCCGGGGCGGTGCTGCTTTCCATGGTCCCGATTGTCACAGGAACCCGGCCGCCCGGACGACGGATCCTCACAGGGTCAGCTCCGGGTGCAGCCGGGACGGCGTCCACACCTGCCGGCGGCGCGCCGACAGGGCGGTCAGCGCGAGAGCTCCCGCGGTGAAGGCGACGAGCACCGCGCACGCCTGCCACACCGGTCCCAGGCCGCCGCCCGTGATGAGCCGGCGCAGCGCGTCGACCACGTGACTCATCGGCAGATACGGGTGGACCGCGTTGAAGAACCCGGGGCTGGTCTGCACGGGATACGTGCCGCCCGCGGACGTCAGCTGCAGCATCAGCAGGGCGAGGACGAGGATGCGGCCCGCCGCTCCGAAGCGCGCGTTGAGCCACTGCACGAGCGCCGCGAAGCACGCCGACACCACGAACAGGAAGCCCACCGTGCCCGCCGCCCGCACCATCTCGAGACCGACCCACCAGTGCAGCACGGCCATCAGCGCGGTGGTCTGCAGCACCCCGATCGCCACCACCGGCAGCCAGCCCGCCAGCGCGATCCGCCATGCAGGTGCGCCGGCGGCCAGCGCACGCCGGTTCATCGGGGCGATCAGCATGTACGCCACCATCGCGCCCACCCACAGCGACAGCGGGATGAAGTACGGGGCGAATCCGGTGCCGTAGTTGGGCGCCTTGTGCAGGTCCTGGGAGACGAGCCGCACGGGGTCGGCCATGACGGCGGTGCGCGCGTCGCGCCGGCGCTCGTCGTAGTCGGGGATCCGCCGGACGCCGTCGTGCAGGCCGTCGGCGAGCTTGCCGGAGCCGTCGGAGAGCTTGAACATGCCGCCGTCGAGGTTCTCGGCGCCGGTCTCCAGCTTGCCGACGCCCGCGTCCAGGTCGACGGAGCCCGTCCTGGCTGCGCCGAGCCCGCCGTTCAGCTTCTTGACGCCCTTGGCCACCTTCGAGGCGCCCGTGTTCAGCGCGTTGACCTTGGTCACGGCGTCGGCGAGGTCCTCGGAGAGATGCGGGGCGTCCTCGGCGAGGGACCGCGCCTGCTTGCGCAGGGCCCCCAGGTTCGTGCGGAGCGTCTTCAGGTCGCCGTTCTGGTCCGCGATCAGCGTGTCGACGTCGTCGGCGACCGTCGCGACGTCGGCGGCGGAGTCCTTGGCCTTCGCCAGCTCGGCGCAGGCCGGGTCGGGCAGCACGGGCGTCTCGCAGCGCGCCTTGTGGACGGCCGCGAGGGCGTCGGAGGCCGTGCGGGCGGCCTTGGCGGCGGGCGGCGCGGCCTTCACCAGGGCCGCCAGATCGCCGTCGATCAGCTCGGCGGAGTCGGCGACGAGCCGGGCGGTGTCGCCGATGGTCTTCTCGTTGTCCTGGAGGAAGGGGCCGATCGCCCCGGAGAAGCCGTTGACCTTGTCGGCGAGCGCCTGGGTGCCGTCCGCGACCTTCTGCGAGCCGTCCTCGAGGGCGTCGGCCCGCTCGTCGAGCTTGGTCAGTCCCTTGGCCAGCTTGCCGCTGCCGTCCTTGGCGTCGCCCAGCCCGTCGGCGAGGGCCTTGGAGCCCTTCTTGGCCTTCCCGATGCCGCCCGTGAGGTCGTCGGCCCCGTCCGCGGCCTCCTGGGTCTTGCCGTGGATGTCGGAGAACGACACGAAGATCTTGTCCAGGAAGGTCCGGGAGGTCTTCGTGGACGCGGCCGTGCGCACCTCGCTGAAGACGGTCCGGGAGATCTGCCCGACGATGTAGTTGTTCGCGTCGTTCGTGCGCACCTGGAGGGCGCTCGTCGCGGGGGAGTCGCCGGAACTGGAGGCGATCCGCCGGCTGAAGTCGGCGGGCATGGTCAGCGACAGGTAGTACCTGCCGCCCTCGAGGCCCGCGCGTGCCTCCTGGGCGCTCACCTCGTGCCAGTCGAAGACCGCGCTGTCCCGCAGCTTCGCGGCGATGTCGTCCCCCGCGGCGATCCGCTTCCCGTCGGCGGTCGCGCCCCTGTCGTCGTTCACGAGTGCCACGGGGATGCGGTCGAGCCTGCCGTACGGGTCCCAGAAGGAGTACAGGTACAGCGCTCCGTACAGCAGCGGCAGCAGCAGAAGCGCGACCAGGGCCGCCCGTGGGAGCCTGCCCCGGCTGAACCGCCGCAGCTCAAGCGCGGCCAGTCTCGGCGTGCGCATGCGCCTTCTCCTCCTCGTCGTCGTAGGTCCGGGCGCCGGAGTCGCCCTGTGCGGTCGCGGCGTCCGTGCCCGCGCCCGTTCTCCTGTCCCCGTCCCTGTCCGTGCCCTTGTCCCCGTCCGCGTCCGCGTCCCCGTCCGCGTCCCCGTCCGCGTCGGCGTCGGCGTTGGCCTCGGCGTTGGCCTCGGTGTCCGTCTCGGCGTCGGTCTCGGTGTCGGCGTGGGTGTCCGTGCGGACCCGGACGGCGCCCTCGGGAGCCTCGCCGCCGCACACGGCGACGACCGTCGTCCCCGCCTCGGCGAGCGATCGGAGCAACGTCCAGACCTCGGTCCGCTCGGCGTCCGTCAGCTTGAGGTCGATGTCGTCGACGCCGAGCAGCCGAGGGCGCCCGATGAGCGCCAGCGCCACGGAGAGCCGCAGGGCCTCGACGCGCTCCAGATCGCGGACGGCGGTGCGCGCGCCCTTGGGCAGGGACTCGCGGTCGAGCCCGGCGGCGGCGAGCGCGGCGTCGATCCGCGACGCCGTGCGCGCCTCCCGCTGTGCGCGCGGTCGCAGCAGATCCCGTACGGAGCCGTCGAACCGCCTCTGCAGCAGCGCCCGTTCGCGCAGGTGCTCGCCGACGGTCAGGGCCGGCTCGAGGTCCGTCACACCGGCGACGTGCGCGAGCGCGCTGACGCGCCGTACGGCGGCCATCTGCCGGGGCAGACGGGCCGCCCCCACGGCCGCCGTCCCCTCGGTGGCCTTCATCCGCCCGGTGAGGGCGAGCAGCAGGCTCGTCCGGCCTGAGCCGGAGGCCCCCTCGATCGCGATCAACGAAGCCGGCGCCGCGTCGACGTCCACACCCCGGAACACCCATCCGCGGGGGCCTCGCAGCCCCAAGCCGTCTGCTGCGACCCCGACGCCGACCCCGACTCCGTCCACCACTGCGTCCACCACTGGCTCCCCCTGGCGATTTTTGAACTGACTGGTCAGTGCAAAAACTAGCCCGAACTCTCGATCGAAGCAAAGCCCCAGGTCAGAACGGATTGTCAGTGGCATACCGCACGATGGGCACATACGGCAGCCCGTATCGGACGTGCCGTCACACTGACGACAGGAGGTTCGTCATGGCCAACCACCACGCAGCCGCCGCACACCGGCGCCGCGCCACCGGCCCTGCCCCCTCACTGACCGGCCCGGCGAGCGATGTGCACCCCGTGCTCCGCCGCACCACAGCCCCGCCCGCCGCCCTCGACCTGCTCGCCCAGGCCCGCGCCGGTCTGGAGGAGGCGGCCGCCCTCGAGACCCCCAACGACCGCTACGCCACGGCCCATCTCGCCGCCCTGCGCACCGCGGCGGCCGTGCTCGCCGCCCGGGGCCGCCCCGAACCCCCCTCCCGCCGCCGCGCCCGCATCCGCAGCGCCTGGGAGGTGCTCCCCGAGATAGCGCCCGAACTCACCGAGTGGAGCGCGCTGTTCGCCTCCGGCGCCCGACGGCGCGCCCGTGCCGAGGCGGGCATCCAGGGCGCGGCCGGGCGCCGGGACGCCGACGACCTGATCCGCGACGTGGCGATGTTCCTCCGCCTCGTCGAGCGCATGCTGGTGCTCCAGCCGGTGCTGCCCCAGCCGCGCCACGAGGAGGACGACCCCGCCGGCCCCGGCGCCCGCCGACGCGACCTGCCGGACGCCGGCTGACATGCCCGCCTGCCACCGGGCGCCCCCGGCGGCCCCCCGCCCCGCCGACACCCGGCCTCGCACCGCCTCCGGAGCGGTCGCCGGGCCGCCCGGGCGGTCCGGGGCCGGCCCCGCCCGCCGCGGCCCGCCGGCCCCCGTACCGCCGGCACCGGTCGAGGCGGCGGAGGCAATAGGGTGGAAGGCGCCTGAAGCCTCCTCTCCGCCCGCCCGCACCCCGGCGCGGGCCGGGCCCGGGGAGGCAGCCCGTTCGCTCCGCCGCGCAAGAGGCGGTGCCGCGCCGAGGAGTCAACTGCCGTGTCGGATCCGATGCGCCCGCCCGCCTCCCACCCCCGCTCCCGCGCCTCCCTGCGCACCGCCGTGGTCTGGGAGGTCCTCCAGGACGCCCTCGAGCGCCGGGTCAAGGCGACCGGCCGTGAGTCGCTGGACGTGCTCGACACCGGGGGCGGCAGCGGCAACTTCGCGGTGCCCGTCGCCCTCCTCGGACACCGGGTCACCGTCGTCGACCCCAGCCCCAACGCGCTGTTCGCCCTGGAGCGCCGCACCGCCGAGGCGGGCGTCGCCGACCGCGTGAAGGGCGTCCAGGGCGACGCCCACGGGCTGTTCGACGTGGTCGAGCGCGGCGGTTACGACGCCGTCCTGTGCCACGGCGTCCTGGAGTACGTCGACGACCCGGCCGAGGGAGTCCGCAACGCGGTGGCCGCACTGCGCTCCGACGGCCTCCTCAGTCTCCTGGCCGCCGGCCTCGGCGGGGCCGTGCTCGCACGCGCCCTCGCCGGCCACTTCACGGAGGCCCGCCGGGCGCTCACCGGCACGGACGGCCGCTGGGGCGAAGGCGACCCGGTGCCGCGCCGTTTCACCGCCGAGCAGCTCACCGGGCTGGTCGAGGGCGCGGGCCTGCGGGTCGGCTCGGTGCACGGCGTCCGGGTCTTCGCCGACCTCGTGCCCGGCGTCCTCGTGGACACCGAGCCCGGCGCCCTCGACGCGCTGCTCAAGCTCGAGGAGGCAGCGGCCGAACTCCCCGCGTTCCACTCCGTGGCCACCCAGCTCCATGTGCTCGGTGAGACGCGGGGGGCCGACGGGAGCTGAGCGCCTCCCGGGTCGTACCGCTGATCAGGGGCTTGGCTGCGCATGGAGTACGCCACAGGCCCCCCGTTCGGGCCCGGTGCGCCGTATGATCGAGGGAGACCGCCCGGCATGACGGGTCGGCCGCCGGGGAATGGACACCTCAGCGAGCCGGGACGCCCATGGCGGGCTCCGGTTGGCCAATTGGCGTAGAGGGGCGGGTTTCACGGGGGCGATTCCCTGCCTATCCTGAAGGGACCCCCGGGGTCGCCCCGGCGACTGCACGATGAGGAGGACTCCGTGCCGCTCTCGGAGCACGAGCAGCGCATGCTCGAGCAGATGGAGCGAGCGCTGTACGCCGAAGATCCCAAGTTCGCGTCGGCGCTCGAGGGAAGCGGGCTGCGTACGTACACCCGGCGGCGGGTCTACCAGGCGGTCGCTGGCTTCCTCGTGGGTATCGCGCTCCTCATGGCCGGAATGGTCGCCAAGCAGGTCTGGTTGAGCGTGGTGGGCTTCCTCGTCATGCTGGGATGCGCGGTGCTCGCCGTGACCGGCTGGCGCAAGGCCCCCAAGCCCGGCGAACAGGCCGCCGCAGGAGCCCCGGGCGCCCCGCGCACCCGCGGTCAGGGTCGGCAGAAGCGCTCCATGATGGACCGTATCGAGCAGCGCTGGCAGCGCCGGCGTGACGAGCAGGGCGGTCACTGACACCGCCGCCCATCAAGCACCGCCCACCGGACGAGCAACGGCGAGGGGGCGACCGCCCGGCAGGGC
>NZ_JBEPBI010000346.1:0-6310 GCF_040299045.1 Streptomyces sp. NPDC001027 | reverse complement strand
AGCGCGGCGCCGGCGCACCGGTCGGACCGGCCGGTCAGTCGTCGCCCTCGAGGTCGCCCTCCGTCTCCAGGTACACCTGTCGCAGTCGCTCCAGCACCGCCGGATCGGGCTTCGCCCACATGCCGCGCGACTGCGCCTCCAGCAGCCGCTCGGCGATGCCGTGCAGCGCCCACGGGTTGGCCTGCTGGAGGAACTCGCGGTTCGCCGGGTCCAGGACGTAGGTCTCGGTGAGCTTGTCGTACATCCAGTCGGCGACCACGCCGGTGGTGGCGTCGTAGCCGAACAGGTAGTCCACGGTGGCGGCGAGTTCGAAGGCGCCCTTGTAGCCGTGGCGCCGCATCGCCTCGATCCACTTGGGGTTGACGACCCGGGCGCGGAAGACGCGGGAGGTCTCCTCGACGAGGGTGCGGGTGCGGACCGTCTCGGGGCGGGTCGAGTCGCCGATGTACGCCTCCGGGGCGGTGCCGCGCAGGGCCCGGACGGTGGCGACCATGCCGCCGTGGTACTGGAAGTAGTCGTCGGAGTCGGCGATGTCGTGTTCGCGGGTGTCGGTGTTCTTCGCGGCGACCGCGATCCGCCGGTAGGCCGTCTCCATCTCCTCGCGGGCCGGACGGCCGTCCAGTTCGCGGCCGTAGGCGTAGCCGCCCCACACCGTGTAGACCTCGGCGAGGTCGGCGTCGGTGCGCCAGTCGCGGGAGTCGATGAGCTGGAGCAGACCGGCGCCGTAGGTGCCCGGGCGGGAGCCGAAGATGCGGGTGGTGGCGCGGCGTTCGTCGCCGTGCGCCGCCAGGTCTGCGCCGACGTGCGCGCGCACGTGGTTGACCTCGGCCGGCTCGTCGAGCGAGGCCGCGAGGCGGACGGCGTCGTCCAGCAGGCCGATCGTGTGCGGGAAGGCGTCCCGGAAGAAGCCCGAGATGCGCAGGGTGACGTCGATGCGCGGGCGGCCCAGCTCCTCGTACGGGACGGCCTCCACACCGGTCACCCGGCGCGAGGCGTCGTCCCAGACGGGGCGGACGCCGAGCAGCGCGAGGGCCTCGGCCACGTCGTCGCCGGCCGTGCGCATGGCGCTGGTGCCCCACAGCGACAGGCCGACGGAGGTGGGCCACTCGCCGTTGTCGGCGCGGTAGCGCTCCAGGAGCGAGTCGGCGAGGGCCTGCCCGGTCTCCCAGGCGAGGCGGGAAGGGACGGCCTTGGGGTCCACGGAGTAGAAGTTGCGGCCGGTCGGCAGGACGTTGACCAGGCCCCGCAGCGGGGAGCCGGACGGGCCGGCCGGGACGAATCCGCCGTTCAGTGCGTGGACGACGTGGTGGAGTTCGGCGGTGGTCGCGGCGAGGCGCGGGACGACCTCGCGGGCGGCGAACTCCAGGATGGCGGTGACCTGTTCGCCGTGCTCGTCGGGCACGGAGTCCGGGTCCCAGCCCAGCTCCTCCATCCGCTCGACCAGGGCGCGGGCCTTGGCCTCCGCCTCGTCGGCGGTGACCCGGGTCGCGGCCGACTCGTCGAGGCCGAGCGCCTCGCGCAGACCGGGCAGGGCCGTGGCGCCGCCCCAGATCTGGCGGGCGCGCAGGATCGCGAGGACGAGGTTGACGCGGTCGGCGTCGGCCGGCGGGTTGCCGAGGACGTGCAGGCCGTCGCGGATCTGGGCGTCCTTGACCTCACAGAGCCAGCCGTCGACGTGCAGCAGGAAGTCGTCGAAGCCGTCGTCGTCCGGGCGGTCGGCGAGGCCGAGGTCGTGGTCGAGCCTGGCGGCCTGGATGAGGGTCCAGATCTGGGCGCGGATCGCCGGCAGCTTCGCCGGGTCCATGGAGGAGATCTGGGCGTACTCGTCGAGGAGTTGCTCCAGCCGCGCGATGTCGCCGTAGGAGTCGGCGCGGGCCATCGGCGGGACGAGGTGGTCGACGAGGGTGGCGTGCGCGCGGCGCTTGGCCTGGGTGCCCTCGCCCGGGTCGTTGACCAGGAAGGGGTAGACCAGGGGGAGGTCGCCGAGGGCGGCGTCGGGACCGCAGGCGGCGGACAGGCCGGCGTTCTTGCCGGGCAGCCACTCCAGGTTGCCGTGCTTGCCGAGGTGGATCATCGCGTCCGCGCCGAAGCCGCCGTCCTCGGCCCGCGCGGCGATCCAGCGGTAGGCGGCCAGGTAGTGGTGCGAGGGCGGCAGGTCCGGGTCGTGGT
Source organism: Streptomyces sp. NPDC001027 (assembly GCF_040299045.1). Lineage (NCBI taxonomy): Bacteria > Bacillati > Actinomycetota > Actinomycetes > Kitasatosporales > Streptomycetaceae > Streptomyces > Streptomyces sp. NPDC001027. The sequence goes on along the minus strand of NZ_JBEPBI010000346.1, from coordinate 4,141 downwards.
AGATGGCGATCGGGTTCTCGCCGAAGCCGCGCGGGGGCTGGATCAGGATCAGCAGGTTGCCGAAGCGCAGCGCGGCGAGGACGATGTCGCCCTCCGGGTTGCGGCTGCGGTCGACGAACATCTCGCCGGGCGGCGGGCCCCAGTGCTCCTCGACGGCCGAGCGCAGCTCCTCGGGCAGGGCGGCGAACCAGCGGCGGTAGTCGGCCGCCGGGATCCGCACCGGGTTGCGCGCCAACTGCTCCTCGGTGAGCCAGCCCTGGTCGTGGCCGCCCGCCTCGATGAGCGCCCGGATCAGCTCGTCGCCGTCGCCGGAGGCCAGCCCCGGCACCTCGGCGTCCGTCCCGAAGTCGTAGCCCTCCTCGCGCAGCCGGCGCAGCAGGGCGACCGCGCTGGCGGGGGTGTCCAGGCCGACCGCGTTGCCGATGCGGGAGTGCTTGGTGGGGTAGGCGGAGAGCACCAGCGCGAGACGCTTGTCGGCGGGCGGGACATGGCGCAGCCGGGCGTGGCGTACGGCGATGCCGGCGACGCGGGCGGCCCGCTCCGGGTCGGCGACATAGGCGGGCAGGCCGTCGGCGTCGATCTCCTTGAAGGAGAACGGGACGGTGATCAGCCGGCCGTCGAACTCCGGGACGGCGATCTGTCCTGCCGCGTCCAGCGGGGAGACGCCCTCGTCGCTCGTCTCCCAGTCGGTCCGCGAGGAGGTCAGGCACAGCGCCTGGAGGATCGGGACGTCCAGGGAGGTCAGCGCGCCCGCGTCCCACGACTCGTCGTCGCCGCCCGCCGAGGCGTCGGCGGGGCGGGTGCCGCCCGCGGCGAGCACCGTGGTGACGATGGCGTCGGCGGCGCGCAGTTCCTCGATCAGCTCCGGCTCGGGGGCGCGCAGGGAGGCGACGTACAGCGGGAGCGGCCGGGCGCCGGACGCCTCGACGGCGTCGCACAGGGCGTGCACGAAGGCGGTGTTGCCGCTCATGTGATGGGCCCGGTAGTAGAGCACGGCGACGGTCGGGGCCCCGGGGGCGCCGGCCGGCGCCGGCCGCTCCAGCGGACCCCAGGTGGGGGCGGACGCCGGGGCGTCGAAGCCGTGGCCGGTGAGCAGGACCGTGTCGGAGAGGAACCGGGCGAGCTGCTCCAGGTTGGCGGGGCCGCCGTGGGCGAGATAGGCGTGGGCCTCGGCGGCGATGCCGACGGGGACCGTGGAGGCGGCCATCAGCTGGGCGTCGGGGGCCTGTTCACCGGTCAGGACGACGACCGGGCGGCCGTCGGCGAGCAGCAGGTCGAGGCCGTCCTGCCAGGCGCGCACCCCGCCGAGGAGGCGTACGACGACGAGGTCGGCGCCGTCGAGGAGCGCGGGGAGGTCGTCGAGGACGAGCCGGGCCGGGTTGGCGAAGCAGTACGGGACCGGGCCGGCGGCGGCTCGGGCGCTCAGCAGGTCGGTGTCGGACGTCGACAGCAGCAGGATCATGGGGCGTCGGCCTTCCTCGGGGTGTCCGCGCCCCGGGCGGTGTCGGACGGCGGGAGTTCCTGACTCACCCGGCTTCTGAGGGCCGGGCTCACAGTGGCGGGACCGCGCCGGATTCGCACCGGGCTTCCTCCCCTGTCGCCGTCGTGGCGATGGCGGACCGGATGATCCACCGCCAGCATAGTAAGGGGCGGGGGAAGAGGGCACAGGCATACCTCCCAGGTGGACGTGGGTATGCTCGCCGCCATGTCCTCGGCTGACCTCCGTCCAACGTCCCAGGCCACAGCGGTCTCACGGGACCGCGGTGACGCCTGCCCCGGGGCTTTGCGGCTGCACGCGGCGGACGACGGGGCGCTGGCCCGGGTCCGGGTGCCGGGCGGGGTGCTGAGCGTCCGTCAGGCCGAGGCGCTGGGCGAGGCGGCCGGGCGGCTGGGCGACGGGGAGATCCATCTGACCTCGCGCGGCAACGTGCAGCTGCGGGGCCTCGCGGACGGCTGCGGCGCGGAGCTCGCCGACCTGCTGGCGGCGGCCGGGCTGCTGCCCTCCCCCGGACACGAGCGGGTGCGCAACATCGTCGCCTCGCCGCTGTCCGGCCTCGACGGACGCGGCCTGCGCGATGTCCGGCCCTGGCTGTCGGAGCTCGACGCGGCGCTGTGCGCGAGCGGGCCGGCGCGGGAGTTGTCGGGCCGGTTCCTGTTCGCCCTGGACGACGGGCGCGGGGACGTGGCCGGGCTCGGCGCCGACGTGACGCTGCGGGCGACCGGCGACGGTGCGGTGCTCGCTCCGGGTGCGGTGCGGGTGTCCGCGCGGGACGCGCCACGGGCGGCGCTGCTGGCGGCCGAGACGTTCCTGCGGGCCGTCCGGGAGTCCGGCGGCGGAGTCTGGCGGGTGGCCGAACTCACCCTGCCCGAGGGCGTGCTGGCCGAGCGGGTCCGCCGCCGCCTGGCCGCCGAAGGCATCGGCGGGTCGTCCCTGACGGAGGTCGCCCCCGTCCCCGACGCGCAGGGGCCCGCGCCCGGCGTCGTCGGCGACGCCCTGTCCGCGCACGTGCCCCTCGGGCGGCTCTCCGCCCGCCAGTGGCGGGAGTTGACGCGGGTCGCCGAGACCGAGCTGCGGCTGACCCCGTGGCGCGGAGTCGTCGTCCCCGCGCCGGGCCGGGACCCTCGGCAGCGGGCCGAGTCCCTCGCGCGGCTCGCCGCCGCCGGACTCGTCACCGATCCGGACTCGCCGTGGCCGCGCGTCGGCGCGTGCGTCGGGCGGCCCGGGTGTGGCAAATCCCACGCCGACGTCCGGGCCGACGCGGCCGACACTGTCGACGCGGCCGGCGCCTGCCCCCTCCCGCTGTACTGGTCCGGCTGCGAACGGCGTTGCGGACACCCACACGGCGACCGGATCGACGTGGTCGCCTCCGCGGACGGCGGCTACCGGCTGACCGCCGTGCGGTCGGGCCGTCCGACGGGCGCCGCAGCGATGACCGACCCCGACCACCTCGCCGCCGCCCTGGCGGCGATCACCTCATGAGCCGTACCACCATCGAGAGCAGCGAGACGAACACCGTGAGCAGCTACGACTACGAGAAGGACGGTGCGGTCATCTACCGCCGGTCCTTCGCCACCATCCGCGCGGAGTCCGACCTCGAAGGACTGCCCGCCGACGTCAGCCAGGTCGCGGTCCGGATGATCCACGCCTGCGGGATGGTCGACCTCGTACGGGACCTGGCGTACACGCCGTCCGTCGTCGCCCGCGCCCGCGAGGCGCTGCGGGCCGGCGCGCCCGTCTTCACCGATGTGCAGATGGTGGCCAGCGGCGTCACCCGACGGAGGCTGCCCGCCGAGAACGACGTGCTGTGCACGCTGTCCGACCCGAGCGTGCCGGACCTTGCCGCGCGGCTCGGCACCACGCGCACCGCCGCCGCGCTGGAGCTGTGGCGGGACCGGCTCGAGGGCTCGGTGGTCGCCGTCGGCAACGCGCCCACCGCCCTGTTCCGGCTGCTGGAGATGATCGAGGAGGGCGCGCCGCGGCCCGCCGCCGTGATCGGCGCGCCGGTCGGGTTCATCGGCGCGGCCGAGTCCAAGGACGCCCTGGCGGCGAACACGCACGGCCTGGACTACCTGGTGGTGCGCGGGCGCCGTGGCGGCAGCGCCATCGCGGCCGCCGCGCTCAACGCGATCGCGAGCGAGGAAGAATGAGCGGCAAGCTGTACGGCGTCGGGCTCGGCCCCGGCGACCCGTCCCTGATGACCGTGCGGGCCGTCGAGGTGATCGGCGAGGCGGACGTGATCGCCTACCACAGCGCCCGGCACGGCCGGTCCATCGCCCGCGCGATCGCGGCGAAGCACCTGCGCGCCGATCACGTCGAGGAGCGGCTGGTCTACCCGGTCACCACGGAGACCACCGACCACCCGGGCGGCTACCAGGGCGCGATGGACGAGTTCTACGCCGAGGCGGCCGCCCGGCTCGCCGCGCATCTCGACGCGGGGCGCACGGTGGCGGTGCTCGCCGAGGGCGATCCGCTGTTCTACGGCTCCTACATGCACATGCACAAGCGGCTCGCCGACCGCTACGAGACCGAGGTCGTCCCCGGTGTCACGTCGGTGTCCGCCGCCGCCGCCCGGCTGGGCGCCCCGCTCGCCGAGGGCGAGGAGGTGCTGACGGTGCTGCCGGGCACGCTGCCCGAGGAGGA
>NZ_JBEPBI010000345.1:0-6336 GCF_040299045.1 Streptomyces sp. NPDC001027 | reverse complement strand
CCCCGCCCGCCAACCGGGCGAGCGGGGCGGGCGGGACGGCATGGTGGGCGAGCCCGAAGTGACCGGGCCCGGAGACTGGTGGCCCGGAGCCAGGCAGGAGAGATCATGGACGACCGCAGGCGCCCGGGCTCCCCGGGCTCCGTGACCACCGGCGCGGACCGGGGAGCCGGCAATCGGGCCGGGGTGCTGGGCACCGCCCTCGCCGGCGTGCTCGCCTTCGCGCTCTCCTCCGGCTCGTGGCAGTGGTTCTCCACCTATCTGGGCGTCACCCTGCTCGCGGTGATCCTCTCCTTCACCCGCCCACCGGTCCCCACGCCCGGCGCGAGGTCGGAGTACCTGCGGGCCCTGAGCGCCTACTCGCTGGTCGTCGGCCTGTGCGTGGCCCTCGCGGTGGCGCCCGCCATGCAGCGGTGGGCCTGGTTCTTCCCCATGCCGGGCACCCGCGCCGAGTGCGCCCACCTGGGCAGCTACGCGGCGCTCCAGGCGCAGGCCGCCTTGGGCGACCTCGGCCACCTGGGCGGCCACGACGGCGCCGCGCTGGCGTACGCGCAGGACGACCAGAGTCGGCGCGCCGTCGACGACTGCCTGGCTTTCACGACGACGCTCTGGCTGCCCGTGTACGCGCTGGCGGCAGCCCTCCTCGCGGCGCTCGGCTCCTGGCTCGTGAGCAGGACCGCAGTGCTCCGGGGTCGGCGTGTCGCGGGTGACTGACCTACGTCCACGGTCCCTTTCTCGCACACCGCGCGAGGCGGTCAGCGGGGCGGGATCGGGAACAGCATGCAGCTGCTGGTGGCGTGGGCCAGCAGTCGGTCCTCGGAGTCGCGCAGCTCCGCCTGGGCGAGCGCGGTACGGCGGCCGCTGTTGAGGACGGTGCCGATGGCGCGGACCTTGCCCGTGTCCCTGGTGATCGCGCGCAGGAACTTCACGTTCAGGTCGAGCGAGGTGTAGCCCGTGCCCTGCGGCAGCACGGTCTGGACGGCGCAGCCGGCTGCGGAGTCGAGGAGCGTGGCGAAGACGCCGCCGTGGACGCTGCCGATCGGGTTGTAGTGCTCTTCGCCGGGCTCCAGCACGAAGACCGCCCGGCCGTGCTCGGCCTCCTCCAGGCTGAAGCCCAGGGCGGCGGCGATGGGCGGTCCCGGCAGCCGGCCGGCCAGCATCTCGCGGAGGAATTCGAGGCCGCTGTGCTCCCCGACAGCTCCGGCCGAGGCTGCCGGGTCCGACCATTCGAACGTTCGCGACCTGCGCATTCTCACTCCCATAACCCGCTGACTTCTGTAAGTGAAGTTAGCTGTGCGCTCCTCTGGCTGTCAATGACGAAGCCAGCCTAGGATGGGCGCATGAGGTGGCTGGAGACGAGCGCGGAGAACTGCACGGTCCATCGCACTCTGGACCTGATCGGCGAGAAGTGGTCGCTGCTGCTGATTCGGGACGCGATGAACGGCGTCCGGCGTTTCGACGACTTCCGGCGGCATGTCGGACTGTCCGAGGCCGTCCTGGCGGACCGGCTGCGCAAGCTGGTGGCGGCCGGGATCCTGCGGACCGTCGCCTACCGCGAACAGGGCCGCCGCACCCGGTACGAGTACCGGCTCACCCGCAAGGGCTGGGATCTGTGGCCCGCGATGATCGCCCTCAAGCAGTGGGGCGACCAGTACACGGCGGACCCGGAAGGGCCGCCCCTGGAGGTCCGCCATGCGGACTGCGGTGAGCCTCTGGGCGCGATGGTCGTCTGCGCGGAGGGCCACGGCCCGTTGAGTCCTTCGGAGGCCCGTACCCGCCCGGGCCCCTCGGCGCTGCCCCTCGCCTGACGGGCCCGGACGCGGCGTGGTGTCAGGCGGTCGGGCTGCCCGCGACCCACTCGCTCCACGGCATGTTCCAGTCGCTGAGACCGTTTCCCGGGGCCAGCATCATCTTGTCCTTGGAGTTCTTGACGATCACGAGGTCACCGATGATCGAGTGGTCGAAGAACCAGGCGGCGGGCTGTCGGTCGGTGCCGCCACCCCTGACGTCCTTCAGGCCCACGCAGCCGTGGCTGGTGTTGACCTTGCCGAAGACCGAGTCGCCGCCCCAGTAGTTGCCGTGGATGAACGTGCCCGAGTCGGTCAGGCGCATGGCGTGCGGTACGGCCTTGATGTCGTACGAGGGCCTGCCGTTCTTCTCCTTGAGGCCGACGCTCGCACCGTTCATGTGGATGTGGCTGAACTTCTCGGAGATCACCATCTGACCGTTGTACGTCGGGTGCTTGGCGCTGCCTGACGAGACCGGGATGGTTCTGATCGTCTTGCCGTTACGGACGACGGTCATCTGCTTGGTCTTCGCGTCCACGGTGCTGATCTGGCTCCGGCCGATCGTGAAGGTGACCGTCTTCTGGACGCCGTAGCGGGTGAGCGTGACGGTGACGGTGGAGCCGGGCTCCCAGTAGGTCTCGGGGCGGAAGTCGAGGCGGTGATCGCTGAACCAGTGACCGACGGCCTGCTGGCCGCTGCTGGAGCTGACCTGGATCTCCGACTGCACGGCGGCCCTGTCGCCGACCGCCCTGTCGAAGGTGACCGACACCGGCATGCCCACGCCGACGGTCGAGCCGTCCGCGGGGGAGAGGTGCCCGATGAAGTCGTTGGCCGGGGAGACCGTGGTGATCGTGGCGTTGCCGCTCGCCGAGCGTCCCTTGGCGTCCTTGGCCTCCGCGGCGATCTGGTACTCGGTGGCACGCTTCAGTTCGCCGTTCGGCTTCCAGGAGGAGCCGTCCGCGGACACGGTGCCCGGGACCTCGGCCCCGGTCGCGACGGCCGTCATGGTCACCTTGGTGAGCTTGCCCTTGTCGACGGTCACACCGACCGGGTCGTTCACCTCGACGTTGTGGGCGCCCTCCCCGGGCGTGATCACTATTCGGGCCTCGGAAGCCTCCACGGCGTCCGCCTGCTTCGCCCGCGCCGACGGTGTCGGGTGGTTCCCGGCATCGGCGGCGCCGGTGGCAGCGATGCTCGTACCGCCGAGGGCCGTGACCGCGAGTACGCCGCCAAGCACGCCGGTCGTAGCCAACAGTCCGGTGCGTCGTTTCCTCAGCATGATCAAGCACTACTCCCATGGCACGGTCTCTGGATCTCTGTGCTGATCACCGCAGAGGCGCGACCAGCCTTGAGACTACTTATAGACCGACCTATGTCCATAAATGGGTAAATTGTGGTGAAGGCCACCCGTCGCCGAATGCTTGCACGACGCAGCGGTCACGGTGTCGTTTCGGCTCCCGGCACCCCATGCGCTCCCTCGGTGTCCGTTGCAGCGGGTGCGTCCAGTGCGTCCCCTGCGTCCGCGGTGACGGCTGCGTCCCGCAGTGCGTCCAACAGGCCGCGCAGGGCGGGCTGTTCGAGGGCGATCTCCCGGACGGCCGCCGAGATCGCTCGGACCGGTTCCGGGTTGCGGACCGGCCGTACGACGACGCCGGGGTGCCGGTTGCGCAGCCCGAGCCGCGGCATCAGGGCGACGCCGAGGCCTGCCGCGACGAAGCCCTGGGCGGTGGCGTAGTCCTCGCTCTGGATGACGAAGTCGGGGCTGAAGCCCGCCGCCGCGCAGGAGTCGACGACGGGTTCGAGGCAGGGGCCGGGGGGCTCGCTGCCGACCCACTGCTCGCCGGACAGTTCGTGCAGGTCGACCACGTCCCTGCCCGCGAGCGGATGGCCCTTGGGCAGGACGGCGGCGTACGGATCGTCGAGGAGAGGGACGAGGCGGAAGCCGTTGCCCGCGCGGTCCCGCGACTGGACCACGACCGCCAGGTCGGCCCGGCCTCGCGCCACCTCCTGCAACGGGTCCAGCGGGTCGGTCAGTTCGAGGTCGACGCGGACGCCGGGGTGCTCGGCGCGCAGTCTGGCCAGGGCGGGCGCCACCAGCGTCGAGCCGGCCGTGGCGAAATACCGGACCGACAGCCTGCCGGTGCGTCCTGCGCGCAGGTCGGCGAGGGCGGTCTCCGCCTGGGAGACCGCCGCGCTGATCAGCGCGGCGTGCTCGGTGAGCAGGAGCCCGGCCGCCGTGGGGCGGACCCCGCGGCCGACCCGCTCCAGCAGCGCGGTGCCGGCCTGTTTCTCCAGCGCCGCCACCTGCTGGCTGACGGCGGACGGGGTGTAGCCCAGGTGCGCCGCGGCGGCGGTGACCGTGCCGCTGGTGACCACCGCGCGCAGGACCTGCAGTCGTCTCACATCAAGCATGTAGCTGAGCTTAACAGTATGGGTAGAACCATTTGCTTGTCCTCAAAGCCCGGCTGCGGCACCTTCATAGGAAAGGGCCAGGGCGGTACGAGAAACAGCCACCAGGTCACCGGACGCGGCAAGCGGAAAGCGGGGCAGCATGAACGACGGCAGTGGGGCGAGGAGCCTGTGGGGCGGACTGCGTGTCGCCGTGCTCGCTCTGCTGTGGGGCTCGACCTTCCTGTGGACCGAGCTGGCGCTGCGCGGGCTCTCCCCGTTGCAGGTCACGTTCGCGCGCTGCACCCTCGGCGCGGTCGTCCTCGTCGTCGCCTGCCGCGTGTCGGGGCGCCGACTGCCCAGGGGCGTCGCCGTCTGGCGGCACATCGTGATCGCGGCGTTCTTCTGCAACGCCCTGCCGTTCGCTCTGTTCAGTCTGGGGCAGCAGACCGTGGACTCCGGGCTCGCGGGCGTTCTGAACGCGACGACCCCGCTCTGGTCGATCGCCCTCGGTCTGGCCCTCGGCTCCGAGCGCGGGCTGCGGCCCGTACGCCTGGTGGGTCTCCTGCTCGGCTTCACCGGCACGATCGTCATCTTCGCCCCCTGGCAGACGGCCGGGGCCGGCGGCTGGGGCGCCCTCGCCATCCTGGGCGCGGCCGCGAGTTACGCCGTCGCGTTCACGTACATGGGCCGCACCCTGGTCCGCAGGGGAACGCCCACGATCTCGCTGTCCGCCGCCCAGCTCGTCGCCGCGAGCGGACTGAGCTCCCTCGCGGCGCCCGTCGGCGGCCTGGACGCGATCGAGCTCGGCCCGACGGTCCTCATCGCGGCCGTCGTCCTCGGCGTCTGCTGCACGGCGGCGACCTTCCACCTCACCTACCGGATCATCAACGACGAGGGTGCGACCAACGCCGCGGTCGTCGGCTATCTGTTGCCGGTCGTGTCCGTACTGCTGGGGGCCGTCGTCCTGGGCGAGGACCTGAGCGTACGGGTGGTGCTGGGGATGATCGTGGTGCTGGCGGGAGTGGGGATGACGCGGAGGCAGGGCGCGGCGGCGACCGACGGGGAGACGGCCGACCGAGAGGCGACTGACGGACAGGCGGCCGACGGAGAGACAGCGGACGGAGAGACCGTCGACGGAGTGGCGGTCGACGGAGAGGCGACAGTGACGCGGACCGGCCCGGAGGGGCACTCGGCCGACGCGCGGCGACCCGTCTTGGGGCGTGTCCGATGACCTCGGTCGCGCCCGGGCAACCAGGAGCCGGCCGGATGCGTCTTCTCGTTGACCGGTCTCATGACCGGTCAACGTGGGCGTCGTAGGTCCGCCCGCGTCGAGGCCCGTCAGAGACGATGGCGGGCCCCTCACACGAATGGAGAGTAGAGCGTGGTCGTGCTCATCCTGTCGGTCGCCCTTCTGCTCGTCATCGGCGGCTGCGTCTGCGTCTACTGGGAGGCCCGGGGGGACGCCCCTCGCTGGGCGCGAGGCGTCGCGAAGGCGACGCTGCTCGGCAGCGAGCTGGCCCGCAGCGCGAGCCGGGGTTCCCGCTCCCGGCAGAGCGGTGGCGACGACTGAGCGCTCTGCGGCCGGTCGACGCCGAGGCGACAGGGCCGCGCGCCCGATCCGTGGCGTGAGAAGCGCAGGTGGTGCGCCGCAGTCCGGCCCGTCGACCTGGGCGCCGTCCGCGGCGGACCGCGGGTGATCGCCGGTAGGCTGCGATGGTGCGCACGGTCGAGGTTTTGCTGGACGAGGCGGCGGACGCGGCCGTACGGGAGGCGTGGCGGCGGCTCGCGGATGCGGGTCTGCCCAGCCAGGCGCGCCACCGCTCTCCGACCAACAGCCCGCATCTCACGCTGGCCTCGTGCGAGGAGTTGACCGCTCCGATTCGCTGGGAGCTCGCCGAAGTGGCGGCCGCTCTGCCGCTGGCGGTGAGGTTCACCGGTGTGGTGCGCTTCGAGCGGCCCACCTCGGTGCTGGCGTGGGCGCTGGACCTCGACAGTGCGTTGGCCGGCCTGCACCGACGGGTGTGGGAGGCGGTCTCCGCGGACAGCGGTACCGAAGCCCTCAACCCATTCCACGAGCCCGGACGCTGGAGCCCGCACGTCACCCTCGGAAGGACCCGGCGGGCCGGCGCCTTCGCCGGCCGGCGGATCCCCGAGCTGCTGC
>NZ_JBEPBI010000344.1:0-6351 GCF_040299045.1 Streptomyces sp. NPDC001027 | reverse complement strand
CGCTGCTGCACCGCCTACCGGTGGTTCCTCGACCGCATCGGCGGCAGCGCGCTGGCGCCGCTGCAGAATCGTCTCGACGTGCCCGTCGTCGACGTCGACAAGCCCGAGGGGCGGCGCCTCGGCAGGCTGCGCCGTGACGCGCTGCCGGTGCCCCTGCATCTGGGGCGCAGCCTCGCCGCCTATCCGCACCTCTCGCTCGCCGAACGCGCCGCGGTGGGCCGCGCCGCGCTGGCGCTCAAGCGGCTCGACCTCGCCGATCCGGCCCTGGACGCCCAGGACTTCGGCAGCTGGCTGACCGCGCACGGACAGTCGACGCGCGCCGTCGAGGCCCTGTGGGACCTGGTCGGGGTCGCCACCCTGAACGCGGTCGCGGGCGACTGCTCGCTGGGGCTCGCCGCGATGGTGTTCAAGACCGGCCTGCTGTCCGACCCCGGCGCGGCCGACATCGGCTGGGCGCACGTCCCGCTGGGCGAGCTGCACGACCGGCTGGCCCGCAAGGCGCTCGACTCCGCGGGCGTGCGCACCGAGGTCCGCGCCCGCGTCACCTCGCTCGCCCCCGACGACGACGGGACCTGGCGCGTGCAGACGCCCGGCGAGACGCTGCGCACCGACGCCGTCGTGCTCGCCGTGCCGCAGCGCGAGGCGTACGACCTGCTGCCCGACGGAGCCCTCCACGACGCCGGGCGACTGCTCGAGATCGGCGTCGCGCCCATCCTGAACGTGCACGTCGTCTACGACCGCAAGGTGCTCGACGCGCCCTTCCTCGCGGCCCTCGGCACGTCCGTGCAGTGGGTGTTCGACCGCACCCACGCCTCCGGACTGCGCGAGGGCCAGTACCTCGCCCTCTCCCAGTCCGCCGCACAGGACGAGATCGACGAGCCCGTCGCCGCCCTGCGCGAGCGCTATCTGCCCGAGCTGCGACGGCTGCTGCCGGGCACGCGCGGCGCCGAGGTGAGGGACTTCTTCGTGACCAGGGAGCGCACCGCCACGTTCGCCCCCGCCCCCGGCGTCGGGCGGCTGCGCCCCGGCGCCCGCACCGAAGCACCCGGCCTGTACCTGGCCGGAGCGTGGACCGCCACCGGGTGGCCCGCGACCATGGAGAGTGCGGTCCGCAGCGGTGTGAACGCGGCGGACGCCGCGCTCGGCGCCCTGGGCCGGCCCCGACCCCGTCGTCTCCTCTCGTTCGAGGAGGCGGCCCACTGCATCGTCCCGGGGGGCGACCCCCGCACCCCCGGCAGAAGGCCGGAGGGGACCGGCGTGCCCCTGCGAGGTGGGACCCGGTGACGTTCGATCAGCACGGCTCGGCACACCCCCGCACCCCCTCCGGTACCGCGACAAGAGGAGAATCTGTGCCCACTGTGCCCCCGGCCACGTCGGCCGCCCGGCGGACCGCGGTGGACGTGACCGCGCTCCTGGAGCGCGGCCGCACCCTTGCCACACCGGTGCTGCGGGCGGCCGTCGACCGTCTGGCGCCGCCCATGGACACGGTCGCCGCCTACCACTTCGGCTGGATCGACGCCCAGGGCAACCCGACCGACGGCGACGGCGGCAAGGCGGTGCGTCCCGCGCTCGCCGTGCTCTCCGCGGAGGTCGCCGGCGCCGCTCCCGAGGTCGGCGTCCCCGGCGCGGTCGCCGTGGAGCTGGTCCACAACTTCTCGCTCCTGCACGACGACCTGATGGACGGCGACGAGCAGCGCCGGCACCGCGACACCGTCTGGAAGGTGCACGGCCCCGCCCAGGCCATCCTGGTCGGCGACGCCCTGTTCGCCCTCGCCAACGAGATCCTGCTGGAACTCGGCACCGTCGATGCGGGCCGCGCCACGCGTCGGCTGACCACCGCCACCCGCGCCCTCATCGACGGCCAGGCCCAGGACATCTCCTACGAACACCGCGACCGGGTCAGCGTCGAGGAGTGTCTGGAGATGGAGGGCAACAAGACCGGCGCCCTGCTGGCCTGCGCCAGCTCCATCGGCGCGGTGCTCGGCGGCGCCGACGAGCGCACCGCGGACGCCCTGGAGAGGTACGGCCACCACCTCGGCCTCGCCTTCCAGGCCGTCGACGACCTCCTCGGCATCTGGGGCGACCCGGAGGCCACCGGCAAGCAGACCTGGAGCGACCTGCGCCAGCGCAAGAAGTCGCTGCCCGTGGTGGCCGCCCTCGCCGCGGGAGGCCCCGCCTCCGAGCGCCTCGGCGAGATCCTCGCCGCGGACGCCAAGAGCAGCGACTTCGACAACTTCTCCGAGGAGGAGTTCGCGGCCAGGGCCGCCCTGATCGAGGAGGCCGGCGGCCGTGAGTGGACCGCCGGGGAGGCGCGCCGGCAGCACGCCGTCGCCATCGAGGCCCTGAACGCCGTGGACATGCCCGAGCCGGTGCGGGAGCGGTTCACGGCGCTCGCCGACTTCGTCGTCGTACGAAAGAGATGATCACTATCGGTCGAATAGCCCTCGCGTAGTCGCCGGCCGGTGTGCGAGGAGAGAGAGCACCGGCCGACGGCGGACCCACAGCAGACGCAATGAGATGCACACTGCACGAAGGGGAAGCCATGACAGCGACGACCGACGGAAGCACCGGGGCGGCCCTGCCGCCCCGCGCTGCCGCGGCCAGCGAAACCGCCCTCACCATCCCCGTGGCGGCCGGGGTACAAGAAGCCGCCGCACGCGCCACGCAACGCGCCACCGACTTCCTGCTCGCCCGGCAGGACGCCGAGGGCTGGTGGAAGGGCGACCTCGAGACCAACGTCACGATGGACGCCGAGGACCTGCTCCTGCGCCAGTTCCTGGGCATCCGCGACGAGGCGACCACCCGGGCCACCGCGCTCTTCGTCCGCGGCGAGCAGCGCGAGGACGGCACCTGGGCCACCTTCTACGGCGGCCCGCCCGACCTCTCCGCCACCGTCGAGGCGTACGTCGCGCTGCGGCTGGCCGGCGACGAACCCGACGCGCCCCACATGGCCCGGGCCTCCGCCTGGATCCGCGACCAGGGGGGCATCGCGGCCGCCCGGGTCTTCACCCGGATCTGGCTGGCCCTGTTCGGCTGGTGGAAGTGGGAGGACCTGCCCGAACTGCCGCCCGAGCTCTTGTTCTTCCCCAAATGGTTTCCGCTGAGCATCTACAAGTTCGGCTGCTGGGCCCGCCAGACGATCGTGCCGCTCACCGTCGTCTCGGCGAAGCGCCCGGTGCGCCCGGCGCCGTTCCCGCTGGACGAGCTGCACACCGACCCCGCGAACCCCGCTCCGCCCAGACCCCTCGCCCCCGTGAACAGTTGGGACGGTCTCTTCCAGCGGCTCGACAAGGTGGTGCGCGGGTACCGGACGGTCGCGGTGCGCAGGCTGCGCAAGGCGGCCCTGAACTCCGCCGCCCGGTGGATCGTCGAGCGCCAGGAGAACGACGGCTGCTGGGGCGGGATCCAGCCGCCCGCCGTGTACTCGGTCATCGCCCTGCACCTGCTCGGCTACGACCTCGGGCATCCCGTGATGCGGGCCGGGCTGCGGTCGCTCGACCGTTACGCCGTGTGGCGCGAGGACGGCGCCCGGATGATCGAGGCCTGCCAGTCGCCGGTGTGGGACACCTGCCTGGCGACCATCGCGCTGGCCGACGCGGGAGTGCCCGCCGACCATCCGCAACTGGTCAAGGCCGCCGACTGGATGCTCGGCGAGCAGGTGGTGCGCCCCGGCGACTGGTCGGTGAAGCGGCCTCAACTGCCGCCCGGCGGATGGGCGTTCGAGTTCCACAACGACAACTACCCGGACATCGACGACACCGCCGAGGTGGTGCTCGCCCTGCGCCGGGTCGCCCACCACGACCCGGAGCGGATGAACCGGGCCGTCGCGCGCGGTGTGCGGTGGAACCTCGGGATGCAGTCGAAGAACGGCGCGTGGGGCGCGTTCGACGTCGACAACACCAGCCCGTTCCCCAACCGGCTGCCGTTCTGCGACTTCGGCGAGGTGATCGATCCGCCGTCCGCCGACGTCACCGCACACGTGGTGGAGATGCTGGCCGTCGAGGGGCTCTCGCGCGACCCGCGCACCCGGCGCGGCATCGCCTGGCTGCTGGCCGAACAGGAGCCGGAGGGCTCGTGGTTCGGGCGCTGGGGCGTCAACTACGTCTACGGCACCGGATCGGTGGTGCCCGCGCTCACCGCGGCCGGCCTGTCTCCGCGCCATCCCGCGATCCGCCGGGCGGTGGCCTGGCTGGAACGGGTGCAGAACGACGACGGCGGCTGGGGCGAGGACCTGCGGTCCTACCGGGACCCCGCCCGCTGGAGCGGCCGGGGCGCCTCGACGGCCTCGCAGACCGCCTGGGCGCTGATGGCGCTGCTGGCAGCGGGGGAGCGGGACTCCACGGCCGTCGAACGCGGCGTCGCCTGGCTGGCGGCGACACAGCGGGAGGACGGCTCCTGGGACGAGCCGTACTTCACCGGCACGGGCTTCCCCTGGGACTTCTCGATCAACTACCACCTCTACCGGCAGGTCTTCCCGCTGACCGCGCTGGGCCGGTACCTGCACGGAGAGCCCTTCAGCAAGAAGCCCGCCCCGCACGCGGCGCCCACCGAGGCCGAGGGGAGCTGATGAGCGCACAGCCCGCCCCGGCCCCGCTGCTGATCGCCTGCGCGCTCGGCATCGAGCACCTCGCTCTGCGCCTGGGCGACCGCAGCGGGGCCGACGGGCCGGTGACCGTGCTGCGCACGGGCATGGGCCCGAGGGCGGCGGAACGCTCCGTCACCCGGGTGCTGGCCGACCCGGTGCTCGCCGGCGCTGCCGTGCTGGCCACCGGCTTCTGCGCCGGTCTCGCCCCCGGCATGCACCCCGGCGATCTCGTCGTCGCCGAGGAGACCCGGGATCCGCGCGGGCGGGTGCCCTGCGTCGGCGCCGACCTGCTGGTCAAGGAGCTCGTGCGCGTCCTGCCGGGGCGCACCGTGCACACCGGGCCGCTCACCGGCTCCGACCACGTGGTGCGCGGGCACGAGCGGGCCGACCTGCGCGCCACGGGCGCGATCGCGGTCGACATGGAGTCGGCGTCCACGCTCCTGAGCGCCGTGCGCGCCGAACCGCGCCCGGTTGCGGCCGTACGGGTGGTCGTGGACGCTCCTGAACATGAACTCGTCCGGATCGGCACGGTGCGCGGTGGAATATCGGCTTTCCGCGTCCTTCGTTCCGTCCTGCCTGCGTTTTTCGAATGGCACCGTAATGTTCTGCTCCCCCGGAGGTGAGCCACATGGCCATGCCGCTGCGCCAGTCCATCAAGGTCGCTACATACCTGGCTGAACAAAAGCTCCGCAAGCGGGACAAGTTCCCGCTCATCGTCGAGCTGGAACCGCTCTTCGCCTGCAACCTCAAGTGCGAGGGCTGCGGCAAGATCCAGCACCCGGCGGGAGTCCTCAAACAGCGCATGCCGGTCGCCCAGGCCGTCGGCGCGGTGCTGGAGTCCGGTGCGCCGATGGTGTCCATCGCGGGCGGCGAGCCCCTGATGCACCCTCAGATCGACGAGATCGTCCGACAGCTGGTCGCGAAGAGGAAGTACGTCTTCCTCTGCACCAACGCCATGCTGCTGCGCAAGAAGATGGACAAGTTCACGCCCTCGCCCTACTTCGCCTTCGCCGTGCACATCGACGGTCTGCGGGAGCGGCACGACGAGTCCGTGGCGAAGGAAGGCGTCTTCGACGAGGCGGTGGCGGCCATCAAGGAGGCCAAGCAGCGCGGCTTCCGCGTGACCACCAACTCGACCTTCTTCAACACCGACACCCCGCAGACCATCGTCGAGGTCCTCAACTTCCTCAACGACGACCTCAAGGTCGACGAGATGATGATCTCGCCCGCCTACGCCTACGAGAAGGCGCCCGACCAGGAGCACTTCCTGGGGGTGGAGCAGACCCGCGAACTGTTCAAGAAGGCGTTCTCGGGCGGCAACAGGCGTCGCTGGCGGCTCAACCACTCGCCGCTCTTCCTCGACTTCCTCGAGGGCAAGGTCGACTTCCCGTGCACCGCGTGGGCCATCCCGAACTACTCGCTGTTCGGCTGGCAGAAGCCCTGCTATCTGATGAGCGACGGATACGTGCCGACGTACCGCGAGCTCATCGAGAAGACCGACTGGGACCAGTACGGCCGCGGGAAGGACCCGCGCTGCGCCAACTGCATGGCGCACTGCGGTTACGAGCCGACCGCCGTCCTCGCCACCATGGGGTCGCTGAAGGAGTCCCTGCGCGCGATGCGCGAGACCGTCAGCGGAAACCGGGAGTGAGGCGGTGACCGCCGTCCCGCTGGGCGTCCCGGAGATGCCGGCCCGGCCGGTGGCGTCGCGCCGCAGGAGCCGGCAGATCCAGGTCGGCTCCGTGGCGGTGGGCGGAGACGCCCCG
>NZ_JBEPBI010000343.1:0-6364 GCF_040299045.1 Streptomyces sp. NPDC001027 | reverse complement strand
CCCGGTCAGCGGCGGCCCGTGGCCAGGACGACGAGGAACTGACCGCCGCCCGCCTCGATGTCGGCGGTCACCGGCAGTCCCGGTACCAGTCGGGAGAACCGGTCCACCAGCCACTCCGCCGCTGCCTGGGCGTCCTGCCTGGTCGGGCAACGGCCCACCACCTCACGGCCTCCCTTGCGCTCCAGCCTCGCGGCAACGCCGATCAGCGGCGCGGGTTCGACCACGTACAGGTGGTCCGGCCAGGCGATGACCGCCTTCACCGCACCCTTGCGGGTGTTGCACCCGCGGTGCGCGAGCCGCTCGGTGACCTTGGCCTTCCGGTCTGCGGTCCGACTGTCAACGCTGGGCCCCTGCGGGTCGTTCACCGACTTGTCGGGGTCGACCGGCTCGTCGCACACCCAGCACCGCCAGCCGTCACGTTCAGCCACATCATCGAGGAGACTCATACAGGCAAACTAGCGTGCCCGGCTGCCACTTCGTGCACCAGGACATAGGCAGCCAGGTGAGCCGTGGTCCATGTGGTTCGGCGAACAACCTGAGAATGATCAGGAAGCTCCGGCCACCGCCCGACTTCGTCGGCCTCTATGCGGAGGGCGGGATGACGGGGATGGCCGTGTCAGCTGCAACATGTCAGCTCTGCGCAGCCACCCTTTCGTCCGAGGGGCTGCGAACGAAAGCCCTGTCACTCCTTGACCTGCGTGCAGGCCCGGAGTCTGAACGTGTCCATCGGCCGGCTGGGTCCGGCTGAGCGGAGGACGCCTCCAGCCGGTGCGCCGAAGCCGTCCCGCCCCGGTCCCGGCGGACCGCTCGGCTCGAGGAACCACGGCCCTGCCACCCGCCATGCGGAGGGCCCAGTCAGTCCTCGTCGGCGGTGAGGCGTAGAGCCGCTCCGTCCGCCACAAGAAGGGGACACATCCAAGGTCGATCTGTATGGACGGCAAGCTCAAAGGACGAAGAGCCGACGTCCTCGCAGGCCGCGTTACTGCGGAGCCTTGTCGCGGGTGCGGGCGCGGGCCGAGGTGCGCGGCGAGAGGTGGCGGGCCAGCACTTCCAGGGCGTCTGCGACCTCCTTACGGTCCTCGGGTGTGCTGTCGGCGAGGGCGGCGGCGAGCGCGTCCTCGATCGTTCCGGCTCTGACCTTCATGACGCGGGCTGAGAGTTCGGGGGCCTGACGAACGAGGAGGCGGCGACGGTCTGCGGGGTCCGGGGCGGTGATGGCGGCGCCGGCTTCCTTGAGGCGCGCGACAGAGGTGGACACCTGGCTCTGGGGCAGGCCGGTGCGGGAGGCGATCTCCCCCACGGCGCTGTCCGGGTGGGCGGCGACGTCGCTGGCGACGATGAGCACGGCGCGGGTGCTGCCGCCGTACCGGCCGCTGCCGCCTTCGGGTTCGGGCATCGCGGTTTCGCCGATCTTCATCAGGGTGCGCCCGAGAAGGAAGAGCTCGACTCCATTCATGGGCCTAGGCTACCCCAAATGCATCACGAATGATACATTCTGCTTGATACATCTTTCTTGATGCATCAAGACAGATGAGTTACCTTCGTTGCAGGCACCCGGAGACCGCCGGGCCGAGAAAAGGAGCAGGACTGTGCGAAAGTGGCGAGCGAACCCCTGGGCCGTCCTGGTGACGCTGTCGCTCGGGTTCTTCATGACCCTGCTGGACCTCACCATCGTGAACATCGCGATCCCGGACATGATGGACGGGCTGAGTGCCACGCTCGGCCAGACCCTGTGGACGGTCAGCGGTTACGCGCTGACTCTCTCGGCCCTGATCATCACGGCCAGCCGGCTCGGCGACCTTCGCGGACCGCGGAACCTGTTCGCGGTCGGTCTCGCCGTCTTCACCCTGGCCAGCCTCGCCTGCGGCCTCGCCCCCACTCCGACGGCCCTGATCGCGGCCCGCGTCGTCCAGGGCCTGGGCGCGGCCCTCCTCACCCCTCAGACGATGACGTTGATCGTCGCGGTCTTCCCAGCCGAACGGCGCGGCACCGCCATGGGCATCTGGGGCACGGTCGCCGGTCTCGCCACCCTGTCCGGGCCGACGCTGGGCGGCTTCCTGGTCTCCGCCCTCGACTGGCGCTGGATCTTCTTCGTCAACCTGCCGATCGGAGTCGCCGCCCTCGTCCTGACCTTCCTCGTCGTCCCCGACATCCGGCCCGGCCGCGCCCACCGCTTCGACCTCACCGGCGTCGGGCTCGCCACCGGCGCCCTGTTCTGCCTCGCCTTCGGCCTGCAGGAGGGCGAGAGCTACCACTGGGGCGCCGGGATCTGGGCGCTGCTCGCCGCCGGGGCCACGCTCGCCGCCGCCTTCCTGCTCCACCAGCGCCGACGTCAGGACCGCGAACCGCTCGTCCCCTTCGCCCTGTTCCGCGACCGCAACTTCACCTCGATGACCGTTCTGGTCGGTCTGGTCTCCGTCGCGATGCTCGGCCTGGTCCTGCCCTTCAACCTCTACCTGCAGTCGGTGCTCCACCTCAGCGCGGTCAAGGCCGGGCTGGTGCTCGCGCCGTCGTCGCTGGTGTCCATGACCGTCGGCCCGTTTGCCGGACGCCTCGCCGACCGTATCGGCGGCAAGTACCTCCTGCTCACCGGGCTCATCTGCTACGCAGCCGGGATCATCGCCATCGCCTGCATCGCCGCACCGGGCACTGCCTGGTTCGCGTTCCTGCCCGCCACCCTGCTGACCGGTCTGGGCGTCGGCTGCATCATCGCCCCCATGTCCACCGAAGCCATGCGGAACGTGCCGCGCCACCTCGCAGGCGCCGCCTCCGGCGTGAACAACACGGTGCGGCAGACCGGTTCGGTGATCGGCGCCGCCGCGGTCGGCGCGCTGGTGCAGGGCCGCCTCGCGGCCGAACTCGCCACCGGCAAGACCTACGCCGCCGCCTTCACCGCCACCCTGCACACCACCGCGATCCTGCCGGTCGCCGTCCTGATCGCCGGCGCCCTGGTCTGCCTCCTCCTGCGGCCCCGCACCGCCCTGCCCGCCGCCGCCCCGGCCGCCACCGCGCAGCCCGCCACCGCAGCCTGACCCGCAACCCCTCCCCCCGACGGGCCGGTGCCCGACGCCCGCACCAGGGACGGAACGTCAACTTCGAGGACATTGGTGTGCGCGGTCACTCCTGCGCGACGCCGCCCTCGCCTCGGGAGCCCCCGAGCACTGCATCCAGTGGATCGAGGCTCCGTCCGTCGAGGCGACCGGCGCCCTGATGCGCCACCCGGGCGTGTCGCTGATACTCGCCACGGGCGGCAACGCGATGGTCAAGGCGGCCTACTCGCCGGGCAAGCCCGCCCTGGGGGTCGGGGCCGGCAACTCCCCGCGTACGTCCACAGGAGCGCCAGGCCTCGCCGCGCCGTCAACGACCCGGTGCTGTCCAAGTCGTTCGACAACGGCATGATCTGCGCCTCCGAGCAGGCCGTCATCCTGGACGACGAGATCTACGACCCGGCGCTCGCCGAGTTCCGCACGCTGCACGCCGCGTGACGACCGCCGAGGAGCAGGCGAAGCCGGGGACCTTCCTGTTCCCTGCGGACACCGCGGGTGCGGGTTGTGAGCCCAAGGTCAACGCCGCCTCTGTCGGGCAGAGCCCCGAGTGGGTCGCGGAGCACGCTGGTTTCCCGGTGCCCGCCGGCACCTCGCTCATCCTGGTCCAGACGGACCGGGTCAGCCCCGAGGAGCCGCTGACCAGGGAGAAGCTCTGCCCGGTGCTCACCGTGCTGCGCGCCCGCTCGGAGCAGCAGGGTTTCGACTGGCCGCCGACAGGGGCGTCCAGGCGCCTTGGGATCGGGCGCAAGACGGGCTACCGGTGGCGAGCGGAGAACGGTGGCCTGCAACCGGACTACCTTACGGAAGCCTCGCGTTCGGGCCGGTACCTGTCGCTGCTGGAGCGTCGGAGGATCGCCTCGCTGCGTGGTCGCGGCCTGGCGATCCGGGAGATGGTCGGCCTGCTCGGACGGGCACTGTCGACGGTCAGCCGGGAGTTACGGCGCAACAGCCGCCCGCACGACTACGGCAGGTACGACGCCGACCTGGCCCACTGCGCGGCCGCGAACGGGCCGGACGTCCCCGACGTTCCAAGCTGTCCATGGATTCCGAGCTCAAAGCAGAGGTGCAGTCCGAACTGGACATGGAGTGGAGCCCGGAGCAGATCGCCGGTGTCACATAGGCAGGCTCGTTGTCACCGGGACCCTTCCACCCCCACACCGATGGCGTCCGTCAAGGCGGAACAAGCTCAGACCCCGACCCCCACCCAACCAGGCGGGAAACACCCACCACGAAGACCAACACGAAAACGGTCCACCGACTTCGTCGGCGGACCGTCACGAAACTTCGAGGCTAAGCGAATGGGTGAATACGCGCCCGGGCGGATCGCACCGGTGAGAAAGCCGTCAACTCCACCCCTCTGAACCGTAAGCGCATGCGACCTTCGCCGAGCCCGACACCTTGCAGACTTCGACCCAGACCCGAGTCTGCTCCGGAAGGTCACCGGTTTTCCAACCCGTGCAATAGGGCGAAGCGTGACCTGCGGTACTGGCGGTGCGAATGACCTTGCCGGTGTCTCGATTATACAGCCACGCCTTTATCCCGAGCCTGTCGGCGTGCAGGTCGCAGGCTTTCAGCGCGTCACCGGGCAGACTTCCGGCCGGATCGGCATGGAACCACCCGTACCCTGCAGAGGGGCAGTACTCGAACCCGCACTGCAAGGCATGGACAGTGGCATCTTGAATCGCCAGCGTCGGAGACGCATCAAACACCACCAACCCCGCAGTCGCTACCGCCGCCGTGAGCGTGCTCTTCAGGAGACGAGAAATCCGCACGGGTCTCCCTCTCTATTGACGGGTCGGCTGAGCTGCCCGCATCGGTCTTGGAATCAGAGCTCTGCCCTGTGCAATTCCCGGACGTCTCTGCGGCGAGCACAGGGATGTGCGGCGCTCACCCGTGTGTTTGCGCCCCGACGGCGCGCATGAGGAAGGGCAGCAGGCGGTCGGCCGTCTCCGCCGCGGACTCCTCGTCGACGTCGTCCGGCATCAGCGGAGTGAGGAAGAACCTGCTCATCATGGGGCCGATCACCAGGTCGCCGAGCAGGCCGGCGTCCTCGACCGGTGAGATCTCGCCCCGGTCGGCCGCGCGGTGCACGATCTGTTCCATGCGCTCGCGCACAGGCGTCACGAAGGTGTTCGTGAGGGCCTCCGCCAGAGCGGCGTTGTGTGCGGCCTCGGCGATCAGGGACCGCAGCACCCCTCCCTCCTTGCCGGTCATGGAGGCCGCCTTGGCCCGGAGCAGGGCACGCAGGTCGCCTTCGAGGGCACCGGTGTCCGTGGCCGCGGTGAGCTCCTGGGCGTAGGCCGCGGCGGCTGCGACGACCAGGACCTCCTTGGACGGCCAGCGGCGGTAGAGGGTGGCCGTGGAGACGCCGGCGCGGGCGGCCACGGCGGCGGTGGTGAGCCCGCCGTAGCCGCTCTCGCTCAGCACGACCAGCGTCGCCTCCAGCAGCGCACGGTCCCGCGAGGCGTCCCGAGGGCGCCCTCGGCGTCCCGCCGCCCCGGTCATCGGTTGGCTCCCGAAGGCGCACAACGCCGCGGGCACAGGTACAGGCCGGGGCTACCGGTCGGTGCGACGGGTGCGGGGTGCGTGGGAGAGGTCACAGCGGAAAGCATACACTCATACGAAACGAAATGATTTCGTTTCGTATATGCTCGGGAACATGGCGACCAACACCCACGTGGACATCGACTCCCCGGCAGATCAGGCGGCGGCGACCGTTGCCCGCCTGCACGCTGTCTTCCGCACAGGCCGTACCAAGCCTCTGTCCTGGCGCAAACAACAACTTCGAGCACTGCGCGCTCTGCTGACCGAGCATCAGGAAGTGTTCGCGCAGGCGCTGCACACCGACCTCGGCAAGAGCGCGACCGAGTCCCACGTCACGGAGATCGGCTTCCTCGTCAGGGAGATCGATCACACCCTGCGCCGCCTCGACCGGTGGCTGCGCCCGAGCAGGGTCTCCGTCCCCCTGTCACTCCTGCCGGCCCGGGCCTGGACGGTGCGCGAGCCGCTGGGCACGGTGCTGATCATCAGCCCCTGGAACTACCCGCTGAACCTGGCCCTGGCACCGCTCATCGGCGCTCTGGCGGCCGGCAACTGCGTCGTCCTCAAGCCCAGCGAGGTCGCCCCGGCGACCTCGGCCGTGCTCGCCCACTGGCTGCCCCAGGTCCTGGACCCGCAGGCCGTGGCCGTCGTCGAGGGAGGCGTGCCGGAGACGACGGCACTGCTGGACCAGCGTTTCGACCACGTCTTCTACACCGGCAACGGCGCCGTCGGGCGCATCGTCATGGCGGCCGCGGCCCGCCATCTCACCCCGGTCA
>NZ_JBEPBI010000342.1:0-6380 GCF_040299045.1 Streptomyces sp. NPDC001027 | reverse complement strand
GGTGCGGCGGTTGGCGGGGGAGGGGTTCGGTGCGTTTGTGGAGGTGAGTCCGCATCCGGTGTTGACGGTGCCGATCGGTGAGACGGTCGAGGCTGTGGGTGGGGATGCGGTGGTGGTGGGGTCGTTGCGTCGGGGTGAGGGCGGTCTGGAGCGGTTCTATCTGTCGTTGGGCGAGGCGTGGGCGGGGGGTGTGGGGGTTGACTGGGGGCCGGTGTTCGAGGGGTTGTCGCCGTGTCGGGTGGAGTTGCCGACGTATGCGTTCCAGCGCGACCGCTACTGGCTGGAGCCGACCGCCCGGCAGACCGCTGCCGACGTCGGGACGTTCGGCGGGATGAGCCTTCTCGACGACGGATTCTGGGCCAGCGTGGACAGCCACGATCTCGATTCCCTGGCTGACAGTCTCGGACTCGACGACGTGCGCTCACTCGCCGAGGTGGTGCCGGCCCTGTCGTCCTGGCGGCGGGACCGGCTCCACCACTCCACTGTCGACGGCTGGCGATACCGGGTCGCTTGGCGACCCCGCACCGAACAGCCCGCACGCGCCCACGAGCTGGCGAACGCCTGGTTGCTCGTCGTGCCGGCCGGACATGAGGACGACCCCCTCGTCAGGGATGTGTGCGCCGCGATCGGCGACAGGTCTGCCGAGGCCCGTGTTCTCGTCGTGGGCGGCCCGGACGCCGAACGCGCCCGCATGGCCGACCTCGTACGCGCCCGGGTCGACGGCGTCGAGGTCGGTGGCGTGCTGTCGCTGCTCGCGCTGGACGAGTCCCCCTGGTCGGCGGAGGGCGTGCTGCCCACCGGCCTGGTCCTGACCACGACCCTGCTTCAGGTGCTCGGAGACGTCCGCCTGGACGCCCCGGTGTGGTGTGCCACGCGTGGCGCGGTCTCCGTGCGCCGCAGCGACCGACTGACCAGCCCTCTGCAGGCCATGACCTGGGGTCTCGGCCGTATCGCCGCCCTGGAGTACCCGCAGCGCTGGGGCGGGCTCGTCGACCTGCCCGGCACGCTCGACGGCCGTGCGGCGCGCCGGCTGATCGGAGCGTTGTCCGGCACGCTCGAAGAGGACCATCTCGCGGTGCGCGCTTCCGGACTCTTCGCCCGGCGGCTGGTGCGCGCCGGTGACGGGCCGCGGCCGGAAGGCAGTTGGCAGCCGTCCGGCACCGTCCTGGTGACCGGCGGCACCGGCGGGCTCGGCCGGCACGTCGCCCGCTGGCTCGCACGCGGCGGCGCCGAACACCTCGTACTCGCCTCCCGGCGCGGCCCCGACGCGTCGGGCGCCGACGAACTCGTCGCCGAGCTCGCCGAGTCGGGCACGTCGGCCACCGTCGTCGCCTGCGACGTCGCCGACGCCGACGCGGTCCGGCGCCTGGTCGACGACCTGCCCGGCGGCGGCGCCCTCACTGCAGTGGTGCACACCGCCGGCATCATCGACGACGGCCTCATCGACGCGCTCACCCCGCAGCGCGCCCATGACGTCCTGCGACCCAAGGCCGACGCGGCGCTCGCCCTCGACGCCGCCACTCGCCACCTCGACCTCGACGCGTTCGTGCTGTTCTCGTCGATGGCAGGCACACTCGGCGGTCCCGGACAGGGCAGCTACGCCGCGGCCAACGCCTTCCTCGACGCCCTGGCCGCGGGCCGCCGGGCGGAAGGACTGCCCGCCACCTCCATCGGCTGGGGAACCTGGGCGGGCGGCGGCATGGTCGGAGAGGAGGTCGCCGAGCGGCTGCGCCGGGACGGCGTGCCCCCGATGGACCCCGAACTGGCCATCGCCTCCCTGCAGAAGGCGCTGGAACAGGACGAGGAGTTCCTGATCGTCGCCGATGTCGACTGGAAGCTGATCACCGCCCGCGCGTTCGCCGCGCTGCGCGAGCTCCCCGAGGCCCGGGCGCCGCTGACCACGGAGAGCGGCGAGAAGAAGGCCGACTCCGTCGACGGACCGCCGCTCGTCCAGCGTCTCGCGGGCCTGGCCCCGGCGGAGCGCCGTGCCGCGCTGGTGACCGAGGTCCGCGCCCAGGCCTCCGCCGTCCTCGGCCATGCCGATCCCGGCGCGGTCCCCGACGGGTGCGCCTTCCGGGACGTCGGCTTCGACTCGCTCACCGCCGTCGAACTGCGCAACCGGTTCGTGGAGGCCACCGGGCTGCGTCTGCCGGTCACGCTCGCCTTCGACCACCCCTCCGCAGGAGCCCTCGCCGCCTACCTGGACGGAGAGCTGTTCGGCACGGCGACGGCCGCCGAGCCGCTGCTCGCACTGCCGACGGCGGCCGTCGACGACGACCCGGTCGTCATCGTCGGCATGAGCTGCCGCTTCCCCGGCGGCGTCGTCTCGCCTGAGGATCTGTGGCAGCTGGTCGCCGACGGCGCCGACGCCATCACGCCGTTCCCCACCGACCGCGGCTGGGACGTCGAGAGCCTCTACGATCCCGACCCCGACAGCATCGGCCACTCGTACGCCCGGCACGGCGGCTTCCTGCACGACGCCGACCGCTTCGACCCCGCGTTCTTCGGGATCGCGCCCCGCGAAGCCGTGGCCATCGACCCGCAGCACCGGCTGCTGCTGGAGACGTCCTGGGAGGCGTTCGAACGCGCCGGGATCGATCCTGACCGCATCCGCGGCGCCCGCGCGGGTGTCTTCGTCGGCTCCAACTACAACGACTACGCCCGACGTGCCCACAAGGCCCCCGAGGAGCTGGAGGGCTACCTGGCCACCGGCAGCGCCGGCAGCGTCGCCTCGGGACGCATCGCCTACACCTTCGGTCTGGAAGGACCGGCCGTCACCGTCGACACCGCCTGCTCGTCCTCCCTGGTCGCCCTGCATCTGGCGGTGCAGGCCCTGCGGTCCGGGGAGTGCGAACTCGCTCTCGCCGGCGGTGTCACCGTGATCTCCACCCCGGACACCTTCGTCGAGTTCAGCAGGCAGCGCGCCCTCTCGCCGGACGGCCGCTGCAAGCCGTTCGCCGCCCAGGCCGACGGCGCGGGCTGGGCCGAGGGCGTCGGCCTCCTCCTGCTGGAGCGTCTGTCGGACGCCCGCCGCAACGGCCACCCCGTGCTCGCCACCGTCGCCGGCACCGCCGTCAACCAGGACGGCGCCTCCAACGGACTCACCGCGCCCAGCGGACCCGCCCAGCAGCGGGTCATCCGCCAGGCGCTGGCCTCCGCCGGGCTCTCCCCGCAGGACGTCGACGCCGTCGAGGCGCACGGCACCGGAACCACCCTCGGCGACCCCATCGAGGCGCAGGCGCTGCTGGCCGTCTACGGTCAGGACCGGCCTGCGGAACGGCCGCTGTGGCTCGGGGCGCTGAAGTCCAACATCGGCCACACACAGGCCGCTTCAGGTGTCGCGGGCATCATCAAGATGGTGATGGCGATGCGTCACCGCGTCCTGCCGCGCACCCTGCACGCCGAACAGCCGTCGCCGTACATCGACTGGTCGTCCGGCGCCGTGCGCCTGCTGCAGGAAGAGCGCGACTGGGTCCCCGGTGACACCCTGCGCCGTGCGGGCGTGTCGTCGTTCGGAGTCTCCGGCACCAACGCACACGTGATCATCCAGGAACCCGAGGCCTTCGCCCCGGTGCAGTCCCGCCCGGCCGACAGCGCCCCCCGCACCCTGCCGTGGCTGCTGTCGGCCCGTGGCGACGCCGCCCTGCGCGCCCAGGCCCGCCGTCTCCTCGCCCACATCGCCGCCCGCCCGGACAGCGCTCCGGCCGACCTGGCGCTGTCCCTGGCCACCACCCGCGCCCACCACGACGACCGCGCGGCCGTCGCCACCGGCGACACCGCCGCACTCGTCGACGCGCTCACCTCGCTCGCCGAGGGCCGCGAGCACCCGCTGCTGGCCACCGGCCGGGCGCGCGGGGGCAAGGTGGCCTTCCTCTTCTCCGGACAGGGCAGTCAGCAGGCGGCCACCGGACGAGTCCTGTACGAGCGGCACGAGATCTTCGCCGACGCCCTCGACGAGGCCTGCGCCCACCTCGACGCCGAACTCGAACTGCCCCTGCGTGACGTCCTGTTCGCCGAGGCGGGCAGTCCCGAGGCGGCGCTCCTGGACCGCACCGACTACACCCAGGCAGGACTCTTCGCCGTCCAGGTCGCCCTGTACCGCCTGCTGGAGAGTCTGGACGTACGGCCCGACGCGGTGCTCGGCCACTCGGTCGGCGAGTTCGCCGCGGCCCACGTCGCGGGAGTTCTCACACTGGAGGACGCGTGCCGGCTCGTCACCGTGCGCGGAAGACTCATGGGGAACCTCCCGACGGGCGGCGTCATGATCTCCGTCCAGGCCGGTGAGGACGAGGTGACACCGCTGCTCGCCGCCCACGAGGGCCGGGTCTGCGTCGCGGCGGTCAACGGCCCGCTCGCCACCGTCCTGTCCGGCGACGAGGAAGCCGTCGCCGCGGTGGCGGCCGAACTGGCCGCCCGCGGCCGCAAGACACACCGTCTGCAGGTCGCTCACGCCTTCCACTCCCACCACATGAACGACATGCTCGACAAGTTCGCCGCGCGCACGGCACTCGTCGGTCACGCCGCCCCCGCCCTGCCGGTGGTCTCCACGGTCACCGGCCGCCCCGTCACCGCCGACGAGCCGATGGACGGCGCCTACTGGGTCTGCCAGGTGCGCGACGCCGTCCGCTTCCACGAAGGCATGCGCACCCTGGAGGAACAGGGCGTCACCGCCTACGTCGAGATCGGTCCGGGCGGTGTGCTGACCGCGCTCGCCGCAGACTGCGTCGACGGCGTCGCCGCACTCGTGCCGACCCTGCGGCGTGACGAGGAGGAGGACGCCTCGCTGACCACCGCGCTGGCCCGGCTGCACACCCACGGCCACCGCGTGGACTGGGACGCCTGGTTCACCCCCTCGGGGGCCGTCCGCACCGACCTGCCCACCTACCCCTTCCAACGGCGCCGCTACTGGCTCGAGGCGACCGGCTCCGACAGCACCCGCACGGACCTGGACCCCGTACGCCACCAGCTGCTCACCGCTGCCGTCGCCCTCGCCGACAGCTCCGGCGTCGTGCTGACCGGAACCGTCTCCGTGAACGACAGGCCATGGCTCGCCGACCACGCGCTGGACGGCCGCATCCTGTTCCCCGGCACCGCGTTCCTCGACCTCGCCATGGAGGCGTGCGGGCACGTGGGGGCCGCCCGGATCGGCGACCTCACCCTCCAGACGCCGCTCGTGCTCCCGGAGAACGGCGCCGTCCAGCTCCAGGTGTCCGTCTCGGCGCCCGACGGCGACGGCGACCGCGCCCTCTCGGTGCACTCCCGACCCGCCACCGGCTCCGCCTGGACGCGGCATGCCGAGGGCGCCCTCACCGACACGCCGTCGGCCGTCGCTCCCGCACCGCTGCCGGCCGCCTGGCCGCCCGCGACCGCCACCCCGGTGGACGTCAGCGGCCTCTACGACCGTATCGCCGACGCCGGCTTCGCCTACGGTCCCGCCTTCCGCGGGCTGCGCGCGGCCTGGCGCGACGGCGACGACGTGTACGCCGAGATCGCCCCGGAGGAAGGCGAACACCTGCAGGGCGCCGACCGGTTCCGCGTACACCCCGCCCTGCTGGACGCCGCCCTGCACACGGTGGCCCTGGCCCCCGCCGCAGGCGCCGGCGCCGTCCTGCCGTTCGCCTTCTCCGACGTCGTCCCGCACTCCGCCGGCGCCACCGCGCTGCGCGTGCGCCTCACCCCCACCGGCGAGCACACCTACCGGGTGGCCCTCTCCGACGGCGGGGGACGCCGGGTCGCCGACATCGCCGGGCTCACCCTGCGCCCCGTGGACACCAGCGCCCTGCCGTCCGCTCCGGGGCGCGGCGCACTGCACCAGATCCGCTGGACGCCCGTCGGCATCGGCACGGCGCCTGTCGCCGCACCGCATCTCGTCGGCGGCGAGGCGTTGTCCGACGCACCGGCGTTCGCCACCGCCGTCATGCACACGGACCCCGCCGCCCTGTACGCGGCCACAGGCACAGCCGTGCCCGCGACGGTCCTGGCGGCGATGCCCGACACCCGGTCCGACGCGGACGGCGACGTCACCGCCGCAACGCGACGGGCCACCGCCCACGCGCTGAGCCTGCTCACCGGCTGGCTGGCGCAGGACGGCCTGGCGGCCTCCCGGCTCGTGGTGCTGACCCGGCACGCCGTCACCACCGGATCCGGGGACGCACCCCACACCGATCCGGCGCAGGCGGCCGTCTGGGGGCTGGTCCGTGCGGCGCGCGCCGAGAACCCGGGCCGCTTCGCGCTGGTCGACCACGACGGCAGCGCGGCCTCCCTGGCACGGCTGCCGGCCGTGCTGGCCTCGGACGAGAGCGAGATCGCCCTGCGCGAGGGCTCGGCGTCGGCGCCCCGGCTCACCCAGACGCCGCCGCCCGCCGAGGCGGCGGACGGGG
>NZ_JBEPBI010000341.1:0-6480 GCF_040299045.1 Streptomyces sp. NPDC001027 | reverse complement strand
TGAGGAGCGCCCATGGGTCCCCGGGTTCCACGCGTCCCGTGTCCCCATGGCGGGAAGGCCCGCAGTGCCCGGTGCGGCCGCAGCCGGGACGGTGACGTGGACTATCCGCGGGCGGAGAACGCGTCGACGCCGGTCAGCTCGGCGGACAGCTCCCACAGCCGGGCCGCCTGCTCCGGGTCGGTCGCCCACTCCTTGACGCCCGTGCGCTCGCCGTCCGCGCCCGCCGGCTCGGCGACGTCGCAGTCCTCGAGATAGACCCCGCCCATCCCGTCGAGCTGCGCGGAGGTCGCCGCCCAGACCTGGGTGGCGGCGCCCTGCTGCGGGGACTTGAAGCCCTCCTGGGCGATGACGTTGCCCTCCTCGTCGATCCAGCCGCGCTCGATCATCTCCTGCTTCGGCAGGTGTCGCTGCAGGGGCGTGATGATGCCGCCGGGGTGCAGCGAGAAGGCCCGCACGCCCCGGTCGCGGGCGAGCCGGTCCAGGTGTCGGGCGAACAGCACGTTCGCGGTCTTCGCCTGCCCGTAGGCCTGCCACTTGTCGTAGCCGTGCCGCCAGTGGACGTCGTCCCAGCGCATGCCGGAGAAGTGGTGGCCGCGCGAGGACACCGCGACCACGCGGGCCCCGCCGGGCTCGATCGCGGGCCACAGCCGGTTGACGAGGGCGAAGTGGCCGAGGTGGTTGGTGGCGAACTGCGCCTCCCAGCCGGGCCCGACCCGGGTCTCGGGGCAGGCCATCACGCCGGCGTTGCCGATGAACAGGTCGACGGTGCGGCCGGAGGCGAGGAAGCGGTCGGCGAAGCCGCGCACGCTGTCCAGGTCGGCCAGGTCCAGCTCCTCCACCTCGACGCCGTCGAGGCCGCCCAGGGCCTCCCGGGCGGCGTCGGGGCGACGGGCGGGGACGACGACACGGGCGCCGGCCCTGGTCAGCGAGCGGGTGGTCTCCAGCCCCAGCCCCGAGTAGCCGCCGGTGACGACCGCGAGCCGTCCGGTCAGGTCGACGCCGGCGAGGACGTCGTCGGCGGTGCTGTGGGCGTCGAACCCCGAGCCGATCTTGTGCTGTGCAGTGCTCATGCCGGGAACGCTACGAATTGGAGTGCGCTCGAAGTCAAGCGCCCGGGTCGGGGGCGGGGCCGGACAGAGGAGAGCCCCGACCGGACGGGGGAATCACGGTCGGGGCGGCTAGGTCGTGGGCGCGCACGGCGGTCGCCTCTCGGCGAGACGCTCCACAGGGCTTCAGCCGGACGATCGTCCCTGTGGGCGGAAGGTGAGGCCCGGGGACACTGTCCCGTCCGCACCCACGATCTGTTCAACGGGCGACCGGTCATGGGTGTTCCCCGAGGCATGGCAGGGCGCGGTGAGGTGTGTCACTGCGGGCTCCGGCCGAGCCGTCACCCCCGGCCCCGGCCCAGCGGACTCGCCGACAGGGACGCCAGCAGGTCGGCCGGGTCGTCGTACACCGTCTCCGCGCCCGCCTCCATCAGGTCGGCCCGGGGGACGCCGCCGCACAGCACGCCCACGCAGCGCACCCCGGCCCGGCGGCCGGCCCGCATGTCCCACACGGTGTCGCCGACGAACACGGCCCCCTCCGCCGACGCCCCGACCAGCTCCAGGGCATGAGCCACCGGCTCCGGCGAGGGCTTGCCCGCCTCGACGTCGTCCGCGCTCGCGGTCGCGGCGATCGCGTCGTCGGCGTCGATGGCGCCCCGAAGCGCGGACAGCTCGGACCCGCTCGCCGAGGTGGCGAGCACCACCGTCCAGCCGTCGTCGCGCAGTCGGCGCAGCAGCCGCCCGGCGTCCCGCAGCGGCGGCAGCCGGTCGAAGTACTGGCCGTACAGCGCCTTGTGGGCGGCGTCGAGCTCCGCGTCCCGGTCAGTGTCCCGGTCCTCGCCGAGCAGGTGGGCGATCAGGTCGTCGGAACCGAGGCCCACCGCCCGGTGCACGGCGTGCATCGGCACCCGGTGGCCCGCCTGCCGGAAAGCCTCCCACCAGGTGACGACGTGCAGGTGGTTGGTGTCGACGAGGGTGCCGTCGACGTCGAACACGGCGGCGCGTGTCATCCCGGATCCTCTCTCTCGAAGCACCCGCCGGGTACCACCTCAGCGGCCCGCCACTCCCGCCGGCGTCCGGCCCTCGTGCGTCCAGGCCAGCAGGTCCGCCAGCGGCCACGCGGTGACGACCCGCTCTGCGGGGACCTCGCACTCCTCGGCCCGCGCGCAGCCGAGGATCTGCCAGTCGAGCTGGCCCGGCGCGTGCGCGTCGGTGTCGACGGAGAACAGCGTGCCCGCCGCCACCGCCCGGCGCAGCAGCCGGCGCGGCGGATCGAGCCGCTCGGGCCGGCTGTTGATCTCCACGGCCGTGCCGGACTCGGCGCACGCCGCGAACACCTCGTCCGCGTCGAACTGCGACTCCGGCCGCCCGCGCCCGCTCACCAGCCGCCCGGTGCAGTGGCCGAGGACGTCGGCGTGCGGATCGCGCACGGCCCTGACCATGCGGCGCGTCATCGCCGGGGCCTCCATCCGCAGCTTGGAGTGCACGGAGACCACGACCACGTCGAGCCGCTCCAGCAGCTCCGGTTCCTGGTCGAGGGATCCGTCGTCGAGGATGTCGCACTCGATGCCGGTCAGCAGCCGGAAGGGCGCCCAGGTCGCGTTGAGCTCCTCGATCACGTCCAGTTGCCGACGCAGCCGCTCGGGGGACAGTCCGCGGGCCACCGTCAGCCGCGGCGAGTGGTCCGTGAGCACCGCCCATTCGTGACCGAGCGCGGCCGCCGTCCGGCCCATCTCCTCGATCGGGCTGCCGCCGTCCGACCAGTCGGAGTGGACGTGGCAGTCTCCGCGCAGCAGCGCCCGCAGCCCGCTCCCCGCACCGTCGGTGAGCGGCCGCCCGGCTTCTTCCTCCAGCTTCGTCAGGTACGACGGCTGGTGCCCGGCCAGGGCCTCGCGCACCACCTGGGCGGTCTTGGGGCCCACGCCCTTCAGCGACTCCAGCGTCCCGGCGGCCGCGCGCTGTTCCACCTCCGCCGCGGGCAGCCCGCCCAGTACGCGGCCCGCCGTGCGGAACGCGCGCACCCGATAGGTAGGCGCCAGCGACCGCTCCAGCAGGAAGGCGATCCGCTCCAGGGCCTCGACGGGGTCCATCGCCACCTCCTGGCTCCAGAGTTCCCCGCCCGCGCGCGGACCGCACGTCGGGCGCACGACTCACCCCGCCCTGTCCGGATGTCCGTGATCGAACGATTCGCGGTGACCGGTTCCGCTCTACCCTCTATGTCATGACCGAAATCGCGAGCCTCCGTATCTCCCGACCGCGGATCATGGTGCTCGGGGTGCAGCCCGCCGCCGTACCGTTCCGCATCGTGGAAATCGACGCCGAGGTGGTCGGCGAGGCCAGGGACGTGACCGACGTCCTCGAGATCGCCGCCGCGTACGGCATCACCGTGCACGACCTCGACGACCCGGACGTGGTGCGCTGGGTGGGCGGCGACAGGTACACCTGGAACCCGCGCTGACGCCGGTCCGGCGCTCGCCCCCGCCCCGCCCTCACGCGCGCGGCCTGCGGGCGTGCACCGCCCGGCCGACCCGGCGGCCCAGGATCAGGTAGCCGATGAGCGCGCCGGCCGTGTTGAGGATGACGTCGTCGATGTCGAAGGCGCGTCCGGTCACCAGCGCGCCCTGGGCGAACTCCACCAGCAGCATGACGGTCGCCGTCAGCAGCAGCACGCGCAGCAGCCCGCGGGCCCGGGGGGCGACGACCGGCACCAGCACGCCGAAGGGCACGCCCAGCAGCAGGTTGCCGCCGATCTGCTTCACCGCGTCGCGCAGTGCCGGCTGGTCCAGATAGGCCCGCAGCGAGTCACCCGGCCGCAGGTTGGAGTGCACCAGGGCCGCCGAGGCGGGTGAGGGCTCCAGCGTGATCCGGGCGAGCGCGACGGCGAACGCGACCATGAACGCGAAGGCGCAGAGCATGGCCAGCAGCCGCAGCGGGAACGGCAGCGGACGGTCGGTCTTCGCGGCGGACCGCCGGTCGGTCCTGCCGTCGGCCTCGGCCCCGGCCTTGCGGTCGGTTCTGGCGCCGGCCTTCGCGCCGGCCTTCGCCCCGGCCTTCACCCCGCCCTTGCGGTCGGTCCTCCCGCCGCTCCACGGGAACCTCCCGGTCCTGTCCTTGGGCTTCCCCGGCGACTTGGCGCCGCGCGGACGGAACGCGGTGAGCGGACGGAGCGCTGCACGGGCCATGCGGTCCTCCAGTAGTCAACTTCCTTGTGTGACAGGGCGATTACCCACGAAACCGCTGAGGATGCGGGCCTTCCCGACCGGCGCCGGACGCGAGGCCCGGCGCCGCGGGGGAGGGAGAGTCAGGAGGCGTAGACCACCTTCACCGTCGTGAAGCCGAGGGAGTGCAGCAGCCCCTCCAGCATGTCCGTGGTGTTGCTCTCGGCCCGCGCGGTCAGCTCGCTCTCCTTCGCCGCGTCGCCGATGTGGCGGACCGCGAGCTTCTGCACGGCCTGTTCGCCGCCGGGATTGTCGGAGAAGAGGTCGCCGAGGCGGTCCAGCAGACCGCGCTGCTTGGAGACCGCGTAGGAACGGTCGGGGTCGAGCGCCGGGGCGCCGAGCCGCGCGTGCGGCAGCCGGAGCGTGGCGGAGGTGCGGTCCTCGTCGACCGTCACGTCGTCGTCGCCGACCTTGCCGAGGTCGACGTAGGCGTCCACGGTGCCCGCCCCGACGTACAGGGTGCGGGTGCCGCGGATCGCGTCGGGGAGGTACTTGGCGTCCTTCTCCAGGTCCACGACGACCTGGAAGTTGCCGGAGGCGGCGTCGTAGCGGCTCATGTCCTGGATGGACTGCAGCAGGGCGGGGCCCGTTCGGTCGTGGGTCTCGGCGCCGAAGAAGTCGCGCAGTCCCGGCAGCAGGCTCAGCCGGATCCCGGCGAACATCACGACGAGCACGACCACGACGGCGGTGAGCGCCTTGGCCCAGCCGGGCATGCGGCCGGGCAGACGTCTGGCGGGCTGGTCGGCCTTGGTGGGTTCGGTGGGCTCGATGGAAGTCGTCATGGGGACGGCCCTCCTTCCTGAGGACACGGATTCCCGCCGATTCGGCTGTCAGACCGCCTTGTTGGCAACCTGTGACGTACGGGGCCGGCGGGCGCCCGGGTCCTTCCGCGTCGTCGCGGCGCCCTCGCCGGTGCGGGCCGGTCGCCGGTCCGCGGACGTCCGCGCACGTCCGGCTGCAGGCTCCCGGACACCGCCCGCTCCGGCGGCCCGGGCTGCCGGGGCCGCCCATGTCACCCGGGCGGCGGATGCGCCCGCTGCGTTCCGCCCGCCGGGTCGACGGGTCCGCCGGCGGGCCGTGCCCGCCTCTCCCGGGGGCCGGTGGGGGCGGGGGCTCGGGCGGGCGGAATACGGCCGGCCTGCGAGGGTGGGCGCGACGGGCTCGGTCCGTAGCATGGGAGATCCCGCCCCGGCCGGACATGATCAGCGAGGAGCCGATCGTGCGAGACATCTCCGTGTTCAGCGGCAGTGCCCACCCCGAGCTGGCAGCCGAGGTCTGTGCTCACCTCGGCGTGCCCCTGAGTCCCACCCGCCTCAGCAGGTTCGCCAACGACTGCCTGGAGGTCCAGCTCCAGGCCAACTGTCGGGAGCGGGACGTCTTCCTCGTCCAGCCCCTGGTCCGGCCCGTCCAGGAGCACCTCGTCGAACTGCTGCTGATGTGCGACGCCGCCAGGGGCGCGTCGGCGGGCCGGATCACGGTCGTCATGCCGCACTACTCCTACGCCCGCTCGGACAAGAAGGACGCGCCCCGGATCTCGCTCGGCGGCCGGCTGGTCGCCGACCTGATGGCGGCGGCCGGCGTCCACCGGGTGCTCGCCATGACGCTGCACTCGCCCCAGGTGCACGGCTTCTTCTCGATGCCCGTCGACCATCTGCACGCCCTGCGGGAGCTGGCCGCCCACTTCCGCCGTTACGACCTCACCCGCACCACCGTCGTCTCGCCGGACCTCGGCAACGCCAAGGAGGCCGCGGCGTTCGCCCGGATGATCGGCGCCCAGGTGGCGGCGGGGGCCAAACAGCGGTTCGCCGACGACCGGGTCAGCATCAGCGCCGTGATCGGCGAGGTGGCGGGGCGCGACGTGATCGTGCTCGACGACGAGATCGCCAAGGGCAGCACGGTCCTGGAACTGCTCGACCGGTTGCGGGAGTCGCAGCCGCGGTCGATACGGGTGGCGTGCACGCACGGCCTGTTCGCGGCCGGCGCGCTGAAACGGCTCAGCGAGCAGAGCGACGTGCTGGAGATCGTGTGCACCAACACGGTGCCGGTGCCCGCCGAGCAGCACACCGACAAGCTGCGGATCCTGTCCATCGCCCCCGCCCTCGCGGAGGCCGTCCGCCGTATCCACAACGGCGAGTCGGTCAGCGCCCTGTTCGACGCGGCGCGCGGCGAGCAGGCGGGGGCCGGCCGGGTCGAAAGGACCCTCGAGCAGCGCTTCC
>NZ_JBEPBI010000340.1:0-6572 GCF_040299045.1 Streptomyces sp. NPDC001027 | reverse complement strand
GCCGGACCGCCCTTCTGACGTCGTGCGCCGCTTCGCGCGCCGCGGCGTCGTCGCCTCGGGCGCCCGGAACGGCCGGGCGCCCCGCGACCTCAGTGGAAGAAGTGCCGCGTGCCGGTGAAGTACATCGTCACGCCCGCCTTCTTCGCGGCCTCGACGACCAGCTCGTCACGGACCGAACCGCCGGGCTGCACCACGGCCTTCACACCGGCCTCGACGAGCACCTCGAGCCCGTCCGGGAAGGGGAAGAACGCGTCGGAGGCGGCGTAGGAGCCGCGCGCCCGCTCCTCCCCGGCCCGCTCGACGGCCAGCTTGGCCGAGTCGACGCGGTTGACCTGCCCCATGCCGACGCCGACCGAGGCGCCGTCCTTGGCGAGCAGGATCGCGTTGGACTTCACCGCCCGGCACGCCCGCCAGGCGAACGCCAGCTCGGCGAGCTCCGGCCCGGACAGCGCCTCACCGGTCGCCAGCGTCCAGTTGGCCGGGTCGTCGCCCTCGGCCTGGAGCCGGTCGGCGACCTGGAGCAGCGCGCCGCCGCCCACGGGCTTGAGCTCGACGGGGGCCACGGGGCCCTGCGGCGCCCTGAGCACGCGGATGTTCTTCTTCTTGGTGAGGGCTTCCAGCGCCCCCTCCTCGTAGTCCGGCGCCACGATGACCTCGGTGAAGATCTCCGCGACCTGCTCCGCCATCTCCCGGCTCACCGGCCGGTTCACGGCGATGACGCCGCCGAACGCCGACAGCGGGTCACAGGCGTGCGCCCGGCGGTGCGCCTCGGCGACGTCCGCGCCGACGGCGATCCCGCACGGGTTGGCGTGCTTGATGATCGCGACGGCCGGCTCGGGGTGGTCGTACGCGGCCCGGTGCGCGGCATCGGTGTCCGTGTAGTTGTTGTACGACATCTCCTTGCCGTGCAGCTGCTCGGCCTCGGCGAGACCGGCGCCGCTGCCGTCGACGTAGAGCGCGGCCGGCTGGTGCGGGTTCTCGCCGTAGCGCAGGGTGCTCCTGCGCTCCCAGGTGCCGCCGAGGAAGTCGGGGAACCGGGACTCGTCGACCGGCGCGTAGGAGGACGCGAACCAGCTGGCGACCGCGACGTCGTAGGCGGCCGTGTGCTGGAAGGCCTCCGCGGCGAGCCGCTTGCGGGCGGCGAGGTCGAAGCCGCCGTCCTGCACGGCCGCGAGGACGTCGGCGTACCGGTCCGGGCTGGTGACGACGGCCACCGACGGGTGGTTCTTGGCGGCCGCGCGCACCATGGACGGCCCGCCGATGTCGATCTGCTCGACGCACTCGTCCTCGGAGGCGCCCGAGGCGACCGTCTCGCGGAACGGGTAGAGGTTGACGACGACCAGGTCGAACGGCGCGACGCCCAGCTCGTCGAGCTGCCGCCGGTGGTCCTCGAGACGCAGGTCGGCGAGGATGCCCGCGTGCACCCTGGGGTGCAGGGTCTTCACCCGGCCGTCCAGGCACTCGGGGAAGCCGGTCAGCTCCTCGACCTTGGTGACGGGCACGCCGGCGGCGGCGATGCGGGAGGCGGTGGAACCGGTGGAGACGAGCTCGACACCGCTTTCGTGCAGCCCGCGCGCGAGCTCCTCGAGACCGGTCTTGTCGTAGACGCTGACGAGCGCGCGACGGATGCCCCGCTTGCCGCTCTCTGCCGTGACAGTGCTGTCGGCGGTCACTGGATAACTACCTTTCGTCCCTCAATGCGATAGCCGTTGCGGGCGAGCCGCCCCACGACCTCGACGAGCAGCCTTCGCTCGACTTCCTTGATGCGCTCGTGCAGAGCGCTCTCGTCGTCCTCGTCCCGGACCTCGACCACGCCCTGGGCGATGATCGGGCCGGTGTCGACGCCGTCGTCGACGAAGTGGACGGTGCAGCCGGTGACCCTGGCGCCGTACGCGAGCGCGTCCCGCACCCCGTGGGCCCCGGGGAAACTGGGCAGCAGGGCGGGGTGGGTGTTCACGAACCGCCCCCCGAACCGCTCCAGGAACTCCTTGCCGACGATCTTCATGAACCCGGCGGACACCACGAGGTCGGGCTCGTGTGCGGCCACGGCCTCGGCGAGCGCCGCGTCCCACTCCTCCCGGCCCGCGAAGTCCTTGACGCGGCAGACGAAGGCAGGGATCCCGGCCCGCTCGGCGCGGGCCAGGCCCTCCACGCCCCCGCGGTCGGCCCCGACGGCCACCACCTCGGCGCCGTACGCGTCGACGCCGACGGCGGCGATGGCGTCGAGGAGCGCCTGCAGGTTCGTACCGGATCCGGAGACCAGCACGACAAGGCGCTTGGCCACGGGCTTGGCGGCCACGGCGGGGCCCTTTCTCGGGGAAGCACGTAACGGAGGGTGGCCGCCTGCGCGGGCTTGTGCTTTCGTACGAATGCATCGCGCCCCCGGATACGGGGAAGCCTACGAAGGAGCCGACCGTCAGCAACGATACCGGCACACCGGGCGGCCCCCGAGGGACGGGGGCGCGGCCGGAAGGTAGCGTCTGCGAGGAGTGGGGAGCGGGAACGCGGTCGTCGTGCGGTGCGTTCCCCCTACGACAGCTCACACCAGTCAGCCGTATCTCCTAGGGGAAGACGCTCATTTGATGCCGGACCGCAGTCTGCGACTCCTCACGCTCCCCCCGCAGTCACCGCAGGGAGGGGAGCGCGGCGCCGTGCTGCTGCGGGAGCGCCCAGCATCCCCTCCGGACGCCCCCTCGGGCGACGGCACGCCCCCCGAGGACGACAACCCGTTCGCCCCGCCTCCGGAGGGGGCCCCCGAGCGCCCGTGGCAGCCCCGGCGTCCGGCGGGCGGCGCCCCCGAGGGCGGGGAGTCCCCGTGGGGCCGCCAGTGGAGCGACCAACAGCCCGGCCGCTCCCCCGGCGGCGGCTTCGGCGAACGCCCGGGCCGCGGTCCTGGCCCGGAGAACGGCGGTCCGGGCCCCGAGAACGGCGGCAAGCGCTGGGACCCCACCGACCCCGCCCAGCGCCGCGCGCGCTACGCGCTGCTCAGCGGCATGTGGGCCTTCTTCTTCGTCCTCTTCGGCTGGCCGTACGTGGCCCTGCTGCTCGGCGCCCTCGCCCTGAACTGGGGCATCAGCGCCCTGCGCGCGGGGCCCCGCACCCCGTCGCCCGACAGCCCGGAGAGCGGCGGCCGCCCGCAGAAGACCGCCGCGATCAGCGGCGTGGTCACCGCCTCCCTGGCGCTGGCCCTGGTCGCCGCCGGCTTCACCGCGCAGCTCGTCTACAAGGACTACTACACCTGCACCAACGACGCCCTCACCAACGAGGCGCAGCAGTCCTGCAGCGACCTGCTGCCGAAGGAACTGCGGGGCATCCTGGGGTCCGACTCCTGAGGTCCCGCCCTTCCCGCAGACGAGGGGCGGACGGACGCCGGTCATCGGCGTGACCGTCCGCCCGACGGTCACCGCCTCTTCGACTCCGTTTCATCGTCGTAGCCGTCCTCGCCCTCCTCGCGCGCCTCGCCCTCCTCGCGCGCCTCGCGCAGCGCCGCCCACCTGGCCTCCCGGGCCGAGTCCCCGTGCCACGCCCGCGCGCCGGGCTCCACGTGCTCCAGCGGCTCGACGGGCTCCACCGGCCCGACGCCTGCGAGCGGCTCACGCCATGCGAGCGGCTCGGGCGGCTCGGCGAGCCGGGGCGGTGTGAGCGGCCTGGTCGGCGCGGGACGCCAGGGCGGCGTGGAGACGTCGCCTGGCTCGAGGAACGGCGCGGGCTCGAGGGGGGCGAAGAGGTCCGGGGGCGCCGCGTAGGACGCCGGCTCGATCGGCGCGAAGGGGTCGACGACCTCCTCGAACAGCTGCGGCGGCACGCCGGGCGCCTCGTCCCGCGGGACGAGGAAGTCGTACAGCTCCTCCCCCGCGGCGCCTGCGGCCCCCGGCGTCCCGCGTCCCGTCCCCGCCTTCCCGGCCGACCGCCTCCCGGGCACGCGGGCCCTCCCGGCCGCCCCACGCCCCCGGCAACGCCACGCGCGTGCCGCCACGGCCACCGGCGTCCCCACCCCCGCCACCCACAGCAGCGCCGCGCCCCCGGCCTGCCACCACACCGGCCCGAACCGGGCCAGCACGGAGACGCCCAGCGGCCCGCCCGACAGCGCCGCCAGCGCTCCCGTCAGCACCCCGCACCCCAGACCCGCCAGGAGGACGACTCCGACGGTCCTCCCCCGTGACCAGACCTCGCCGTCGTCCCCGGCGGCCGCGGCAGCCGCAGCCGTCCCGCCGCCCCGACCCGTCCCGGCGGTCCCGGCGGTCCCGGCGGTCCCGGCGAATGCCGTACGCCCCGTCGCCGCACGGGCCGTCGCCGCACGGGCCGCGAACACGCCTGCCGTGACGCCCGCCAGCAGCGGGACCACGCCCGCCGCCCAGTTCCACGGCGTACCGGCCCCGGCCTCGGGAACCGCCGCCAGCAGCGGAAACGGCGGCAGCAGCGGCGCCGGGTCGGAGGACAGCGGCGCCACCGCGTGCCCCGCGCCGAGGAGATACCCCGGGCCGAGGGCGTAGGCGGCCCCCCACACCGCCGCGTTCGGCGCCAGCGCCACGCACAGCAGCAGCACCGCGAACCGCCCGGACCAGCCCTCCGTCAACTGCAGGAACGCCTCGCGGGCCGCCCCGGCGTGCCACACCGACGACGACGCCACCAGCAGGGCGCCGCCCCCGACGAGCACCACCGCACCCGCGGCCGCCGCCCGTGCCGCGGCCGCCAGACGTGCGCGCTCCGCCGTCCCGAGCAGCGGCCGTCGCAGCCCCCGCGGCAGCATGAGCAGCACG
The DNA here is from genome assembly GCF_040299045.1 of Streptomyces sp. NPDC001027. Taxonomy (NCBI): domain Bacteria; kingdom Bacillati; phylum Actinomycetota; class Actinomycetes; order Kitasatosporales; family Streptomycetaceae; genus Streptomyces; species Streptomyces sp. NPDC001027. The sequence continues at coordinate 1,812 of NZ_JBEPBI010000340.1, read as the reverse complement.
CCGTCCACGGCTCCGCGCGGGCGACCGCAGGCCGACCACACGCCTGCCCCGGCGGCCAGCACGGCCACCGCCGGCACGCATACCGCCGTCCACGCCCATGAGGTCCGCAGGACCTCGCCCGCGGCGGCGTAGAGGGCGGCGCCCGAGCCGACGGCGAGATACCCGACCACGACGCCGACCCACACGGTGCGGGCGCCCGCCTGCTCCCCGCTCTCGTCGCCGCCGTCGCCGTCGCCCGCGTCCACCGCGTCGCGGGCCGCCCTCCGCAGCAGCCACACCGGCAGCGCGAGCAGCAGCAGCGGAGTGACGCCGACCGGCGCCGGCGCCCCGGACAGCGTGTCGACGCGCACCAGTTCCGCGCCGTGGGCCAGCAGCCACAGCGCGGCGGCGACGTGCAGCGCGCCGCCGGGCCCGCTGTCGGGGTAGGGGGAGCTGATCCACAGCACCATCACGAGCGCGGCGAAGGACCCGAGCCCCAGTCCGGCCGCGAGCACACCGCCCACGAGGCCGGCGGCCAGTCCGGGCGATCGGTCGCGCATCCGGGGCAGCAGGGACGACAACGTAAACCGGCGAGCGGTCATCGGGATCACGACGGCCATGCTCCCAACGACACGCGCTTTTCCGTCGTAACGGGCGAACTTCCGATGTGTCGCCCAAGATACGTTTTATGTACTTTTACGGGCGAAGGGGCACTCTGTGAAGCAGTGCCCCGAGGCCGCGCACGGGAGGCGTACGCGCAACTGCCGGCATCGCTGGACAAGGCGGAAAAGGTGACGAACACCCAGGAGGCGGCGACCGGACGTCAGGTGACGGAACGCCTGACGAAAGGACGCCCCGCGAAGGCAGGCCCGGCGACGGCAGACCGGGCAACGGCACACCGGGGGAAAGCAGGCCGGGGGACCCTGGGCGCGGACCCGCTGGGCGGGGAACCCGCTTGCGGAACGGGCTCGCCGGCCACGCTCTTGACGCCCGCTCAGGCCTTCGACGCGCTCTACGGGTTCTGCGCCCCCGCCCTCGTCCGGCAGGCCTATCTGCTGTCCGGGCGTCGCGAACTCGCCCGCGAATCGGTCGAACAGGCGTTCCGGCTGGCGTGGCAGCGCTGGCCCGAGGTGGCCGTGGACCCCGACCCGGCCGGCTGGGTGCGCGCCGCGGCCCACGAGTACGCGCTCTCACCATGGCACCGGTTCCGCCCGCGCTATCGGCACCCGGAGCCGCCCCCGGCCGAGGCCCCCGACCGCGCGCTGCTGGACGTCCTGCTCACGCTCCCGGCGACGTACCGCCGCACGCTCCTGCTCTACGACGGCGTCGGGCTCGATCTGCCGGAGACGGCCGCCGAGACCGAGGCGAGCACCCCGGCGGCGGCGTACCGGCTGCTGCACGCGCGCGAGGCGGTCGCCGCGCGGCTGCCCGAGCTGACGAACCCGGCCGTACTGCACCGGCGGCTGGCCGAGGTCGCGTCCGCCGAACGGCTGCGCGCGCCCAAACCGCCCGCCGTGCGGCTGGCCGGTGAGCGGCGGGCCCGCGTCTGGACCAGGGCGGCGATCGCGTTCACGATCGCGATCATCGGCGCGACCGCGCTGACCGCGCGCACCGCCCCCACCCGCTACGAGCCCCCGGTGCCCGCCGGCGAGACCGTGCAGGGCGTCCCGCCCCGGGCCGCCCGGGGCACGTTGTCGGACGCGCAGCTGAAGCTGCGCGCGAAGCTGAGGTCCGAGACGCAGAAGGGCCCGGACAGACTGCTCCCCCGCCCCGAATGACAAGCGGGGCGGCGGAGAAAGACGGGGGAAAAGGCGGCGGGCCCGCTCCCCTGAG
>NZ_JBEPBI010000339.1:0-6610 GCF_040299045.1 Streptomyces sp. NPDC001027 | reverse complement strand
GCCTCCGCCACACAGCCAGGGACCAAACCCGCACCCTCGCCCATCTCGGCCTCACATGATCAAAAAGGACGAGGTCTGACTATGCCGAAGCCCTGTCGATTACGCCCACTGCATGCCCAGCTCCCGCAGTGCGTCGAGCTGGGCCTGGGTGAGTTTGTCCCGCCTCGCGCGGGTGTTCGAGACCCATATACCCAGCTTGACGGTCACGGGCTCCGTCTCGCCGTCGACCGCGATCTCCTCAGAGTGGCCCCTTGGGACCGGCCGGTGGCCTTCCCGTTCCACCCATTGCGTGAGGGCCGCCAGGCCCCGCTGGAACGCCGCCTGTGCCTTGTTCGGGCCCTTCGTCGAACGTGGGGCTGTCGGGGCGGGAGACGGTGCCTCAAGCGGCTGTACGCCCAGCCTGGACAGGCGCTCCTGCTGTTCGGTGGACAGCTGCGCCCAGGTGCTCGCCTCGCGTTGCCGTGCGAGCCACCTGCCCAGGTCATCGCCCTCGAACAGGACCCCCGGCTGGATGGCTGGCAGGACGCCGTCGGCGTCGACCATGTCGGCGAGCACGCGGTAGTGGCGTTGCCAGTCGAGCGGCCACGGGCAGTCCCAGTCCGGGTCGATCGCCGCGAGCTGTGCTGCCCGCGCCGCGGCGCGTTCGGGGTCCTTTCCGAGGCCGCCCTTACGCCGGAGATTGGCCAGGTGCTGCCCCACGGGCACCATCGCCTCGCCCTCGCCCCACACCTGGTCCTGGCGCGGGGCCATGTGCCTGGTGGCCCGGTGGTACGAGCGCAGCGCGGCGAGCTTGCTCTCCCACGCTTCCTCGCCCGGCTCCCACACCATCCCGGCCTCTTCGGCGTCCAGCAGCGTCTTGCGCCGCTCCTCCAGCTCCCCGGCCCGCAGCGCCTTCCTCTGCTGGTGCACCCACCGCCCGAGGGGGAAGTCCTTCGTGACGCCGACCTCGACCTCAACGTCATACGGGACGGCGTAGACGCCGGTGATCTGGTTCTCCGCCCTCCAGCGCAGCAGTGCCTGGTAACCCTCCAACCAGACGAGGCTTTCCGGCCGGTACACGCGGGTCCGCAGGAACGCGGCGATGGTCGCCGCATCGCGCGGGCTGGAGAAGTGGAGCAGCGCGGACTCGGCAGCGGCGTCGGTGTCGTCCTGCTCCTGGTCCTCGCCGTCGCCCTCTCCGCCGGCCCCGACGATCCGCCCGTCCTCGTCACGCTGGAGGTGGACCTTGCGCTTGCCGCTGGTGAGCGCCCGTGAGGCGAGCTGCTCGACCAGACGTTCGTCATGCGAACGCAGGCCCTGGAGGACCGCCACAAGGGGGCGGAAGCTGGCACTGGCGACCATGTCGGTGGGGTCCTCGTTCGGCTCCAGGAACACCGGCACGATGATCCTGGCCACCTTCGTGGAGCCGTCTCTGTTGAGCCGGAGCGCGCGGCCGATGTTCTGCACGATCTCCACCTGGGAGCCGCGGGTGTCCGCGAAGCAGATCGAGTCGACTCCCCGCTCGCCGGTGATGTCGACGCCCTCCCCGAGAACGCGAACGCTGGCGAGGAACGCCCGGTGCACCCGGCGTCCGGCGGCGTCGATGCCGTTGGCGAACTGCCGCAGGACCTCGCGCCGCTCGGACACGAGGTGGTCGCCGCACAGCCACGCCGACCACACCCGGTCCGGCGGGACGTGGCGGCCGGCCTCGAGTTCGTAGAACTCCGCGTCGATGGAGGACTTCGGCAGCTTGTCCGCGGCGGCCAGGTCGTCGTCCGAGGCGTCGTTCATGTACAGCTCGGCTGCCGTCTCGGGCAGCTTCTCCGCGAACGCGGCCGCCTCTTCCACCTTCTGGTGGAACGTCATGACGGTGCGCAGATTCCACGCGGCGGCGTGCTCCAGGAGCGCGGTCTGCAGGAGCGCCAGGCGCCGGCCTCGCCGTGCCTCCTCCGACTCCCCGAGAACGGGCGAGGGGTCGCGGATCTCCAGCACGTCGATCTCAAATCCCGCAAGGATTTCGCGCTCGATCGCCTCGCTCAGGCCAAGCTCTGCGAGCCATGCGCCGTAGGTGCCATCCGGGTCGTCGGCCATCGTCGCGAGCTCCACCTCCTGGCCCTCCGCGCCCTTCTGCGGCCGGGCCGCGGCGAGGATGCGCGGGGTGGCGGTGAGATAGAGCCGGAAATCCGCTGGGATGCGGGCGTTGTCGTGGATCGCCGCCCACGGCCTCCCAAGATCACCGGCGGTTCCGTGGGCCTCATCCACGATCGCGAGGTCGAAACCGCTCATCTGCTGCCCGTAGAGCCTGTCTCCGCCCGCCAGAGCGGCCTCCAGGGGCCCGCGAACCTTCCGCTGGCCCACGGGAGCATCGATGTCCTCGCGGTCCACGAGAGAGGCGTACGTGGCGAACACGACCACTGGCCCGGACCCGGCCCACAGGGCGAGCTGGATCGGGTTGGTGGTGGTGCGCACCCCCAGCGACTTGAGGACCGCGTCGTTCTCCAGCGAGCACACCGCGACCATCGGGGCCCGGTGACCGACCAGCCGCCACGCCTGGGCGGTCTGCACGAGCAGGTCCAGAGTCGGTACGGTCACGAGGATCCGCCCGTCAGGGAAGGACTCCAGCGCGCATGCGGCGGCCGTGAAGGTCTTCCCCGATCCGGTCGCGGACACGATCGTGCCCCGTGCCCCGTGAGGGGGCACGGATGACCGTGCAGGGAATCCGACCCACTTGCGGAAGCTCGCCTTCTGGGCGACCTGGTGTTCTCGAAGGCTGATCACCTCAGGCTCCTTGGGGGGCGTCGGTCGCCATAGGTGCGGCCGTCGGTTGCTTGCGGCGGCGTCGTAGTTCGCGCTGTGCTTGGGCGCGTGCGCATTCGCGGGTGCAGTACTTGATGCCGCTGGTGCGGTTCTGTCCGTACATGGCGCGGCCGCGTTGGCGGACGAAGGTCCGGCGGCAGGTCTCGTTGGCGCACACGCGGATGGTGGCGTCTTCGGCGAGGTGGTTGTAGAGCTGGAGGAAGGCGACCGAGTAGACCGTGGGGTTGCGGTCGGCGAGGTGTCCCAGGCCGATGCTGAACTTGCTCAGCGCGCCGTTCACGGCGTCGTTCAGGCGCTCGATGCGCAGCTGGATGAGCTGCTCGCGCAGATGGTCTAGAGAGTGGGGCCAGGGCGGCTGGGCGTGCGGGTTGAGCGCTCGCTCCTCCTCCAGGACTTCATCGGTGATCTCCGGTTTGACGAGTTCCTCCAGGCCGCCGGGACGTCGGCAGGCCAGCCAGGTCGCGATGGCGGCCTGGGCAATTTCCAGGTGCAAGGTGACCTGATTGCGATGGACACCGCCGCAGTCCGGGCGCGGTGGTGTCTGCAGCGCGAGTGCCTCGATCTCTTTCCTGTCCTCGGGCAGGTAGTCACTCAGGTCGAGGTCCCTGTGCTCAAGATCGAAGAGCAGCCCGTAGGACCGGAATAGCTGGGCGGCCGCCGCCAGGTCGTCTGCGGGAACCTCCATCAGTTCCCGCAGATAGAAGTCTTCGGGCAACTGCACGGCCGGCTGACCGGCTGACGCCGCCATCGGCCAGAGGATCCAGTCGCCGTCCACCTCCACGTCCGCGAAGGGCCGCAGGGAAGGGGTGGGCACGGGGGTCCCGGGCCACAGCGTGGGACGAAAACGTGGGTCAACGTATGCCGCCATGCCAGGCATCATAGTCACGGCGGGGGTAGTACGAAAAGAGACCAGTTCGTACTAGGGGTGGTTGTCATCAGTTGAGGGTCCGCACCGGAGGGCATGGCGCCGCCATGCCGGGCGGGCCCGGACGCCCTTCTGTGCACCTTTGTCTGTTGGCAACTTGAGATCGGAGTGATTGCCAACAGCAGCTTCAGCTCCGGCAGGTCCGACTGGTGCTGGCATGGGGAGCCACGCTCAGCCCTTGCCCGCCGCACCTACCTGCATGCCCCTCCCGGGCGTGCCCGATCCCTGAGGGGGATTCGTTCGTGCCCACGCTCGCTCTGCTCGTCGTGCTGCTCCTGGTCGTCGTCGGGGTGTTGTTCGCGGCCGGCGCCGCGTACGTCGTGCACCGCCACCCGACCTGGGGCCAGCCTCTTGGCGCCGCGTTCGGCGCGGTGACGGTGATGGCCGCCCTTGTCGGCGTGATCCTCGCTCGGTGAGCAGCAGCGCGTCCGCGCGTGGTCGGAGCATCGGGGAGCTCCGACCACGCACGGCCCCAGCCGGGCTGCGTCGTCGTGGCCTGTCGTCCTCCGCCTGGCCGGGTGTCGATCGGGGTGATGGGCAGTCCCATCGGTCGATGCAACGGCAACGCCCAGGTTCCGCAGATGCGAGGACTGGTCCGTCTCGAGGCTATGCGCCAGGCGTTCGCGGGCGGGCTCGCAGTTGGGACTGAGGGCGGGGCCTTGCGGCGCCGCGTATAGAGCAGGGGCTTGCCAGCCGCATGGCCGACAAGCCCCTAGCGTTGAGCGTCCTGCGCCAACAGGCAGCCCTGCCTTGCCGCAAGTTACCGAGTCCGGGTCAGAGACTGAGGTGCCTAACGACCAGGCACAGACCTCACGGGTCCAAGCTCAGCATGTCATCAAGCATCGGATGCGGGTGCACCGAAGGTGCTGCCTCAACACCCCAGAACGATACAGAACTTGAATAATGGAGCCGCGAGTAGCTGTTGCTGCAGGCAGTGGGGCCGGACGATTGCCTGAGGCCGATTTTTTAGCAACAGCACAGCAAGTCAGAGTGTACGGATTCTCAAGAAAACAGCCTGAATTTGTCAGAAGGCGTCTACACCGGAATGGACATCGCCTGATGGGGTGGGACAGCATGAGGACGCCAGTTCACCTCGGCGCCAACCGAGAGACGGCAAACGAACAACTTCGGGTCAGGGAAGCGCAGTTCAGCGCTTCCCTTCAAGAGACTGAGGTGCTGATTCCCGTGCCATACGCGTCACTCATCCTGTGCCTTACGCGGTCGTCGAACCGCGACCAGGCAGCCGGCCCCCTGACTGTTGCTGCCCTCTGGCTCCTGGTCACGATCCTCATCGCGACCATCCTGTTGATCCTCCTGGGGTGGTCTCCGGCCATCGCTCTAAGTGTGATGGCCGGAGCTGGCGTGATCGCAGTGGAGCTCCGCCGCGGCCTCGCCTGACGGTATCGCCGGGCTGGTATGGAGAGTGAGGCCAGCCCGGCGATCTCCACGATGTTTATGGGGGACCTAAATGGGACGGCGCACCAAAGAACTACCGATCGAGTCTGACACTTCTGCAATCGTAAAGTTCGCCGCTTCGCTACGCGAACTTCGAGAGAAAGCTGGAAATCCTACCCTGGCGTCAATGGCAAAAGAGACGGGTGTATCCACCGCTTCCCTCTCAAAAGCTGCCGGTGGGCATGAGTTGCCTTCGTGGCGTACAACAAAATCCTACGTAGAGGTATGTGGAGCTGACCCGAAGCAGTGGCGGAATCTTTGGGAGGCTATCCGGCGGGAAATGAGGCCAAAGGAGTTTATCTCCGGTGACGCTGACGAGTCACTAAACCTTACTCCTGAGCAGAGGCGCAGAGCATCCTGGCCTCGTATGTGGGCACGCTGGGACAGAACAGGGATGATTCTCCCCTCGCACCGATCTGAATCCTTGCTGGATCTCAGGCTCGCCATGCAGTCCCTGCAGAACTACCGGTCACTTTCCCTCCGACAGCTTGCCCGCCTTATGCCATACTCCCATTCGACTGTGGCATCTGTGCTGTCCGGAACGAGACCAGTGACAGCATTTTTCCTCCGAAGCTTTCTTCAAGCGTGCGGGGCTACCTCCCTTAATGAGGTGATTCAATGGATGGACTTGCTCTCCACTGCCGATCCGAGTCAGAGAGCCGCAAGCCACATCCGTATTGCACCTGTGAGCACTCCTAACAGTTCGTCTGACTGGAGACCGGGACTGCCAGTCAGCGAGGAAATTGAGCGGCTTAGGAAATTTTCCCTCAGGAAGCGGTCGGACCATCTTCGGAGCTGGTTGCTTTCTCGTGTAGAAGAAAGGGCTAGACGTGCACTCTACCGGCGGATGGAAAAAGCACAGAGAATTAACGCATCTCACCTCACGCTATTCGAGCGAGGAGAGTGGAGTCTGACGCTCGACGAACTGAATAAACTCGCGATGGAGGCTAAGCAGCGCTGGGGATACGAAGATATTGATCCGGTTATCGAGTCCACCTTTAGCGACTTGTTTCGTGTGACTTAGTAAGTCACAGTCGTTCCTAGACGTTTCATTGGAGCAGGGGTGTGGTCTTGTTTCGCCAACGGTACATGCTACATCAACCTGATGCACCCGCTACACGAACAGCGACCCCACCCCAGTAGCCAGCCCGGCCCGCGTCAGCGGGCCCCAACGGTTCTGGAGGCGCAGCCGGAAGGACCGTCAGGCGGGGGAGCGCAGCGGACCCGCCCAGAGTCCGAAGGACTCCCCAACTCGCCAACCAAAGATCCCACCAGCCGCACGTGACACCCACTCAACCCGAGGGCACGCACCGCGCGCCAGGCCGGCCGCGCAGCGGCCGGCTCCACCGGATCCTGGAGCGCAGCGGAAGGATCCGCCCACGCACCGCGTGGGCTGCGGGAGCGCAGCGACCGCCTCGCTTTCTTCGGGCGCAG
>NZ_JBEPBI010000338.1:0-6628 GCF_040299045.1 Streptomyces sp. NPDC001027 | reverse complement strand
TGCCCATGATCAGGACGAACACGAAGAGGTTGTCGACGCTGAGCGACTTCTCGGTGATGTACCCGGCGAAGAACTCCCCCGTCGGTTTGCCCCCGCCGAAGACGAACACCCCGATGCCGAACAGACAGGCCAGCACGACCCAGACGACGGTCCAGGTCCCGGCCTCCTTGACCGAGACGTCGTGCGGCTTGCGGCCGATGAAGAAGTCGGCGGCGACCAGCGCGCACAGCGCCGCGACGGTCAACAGCCAGACGGAGAGCGAGACGTTCACAGGGGTACTCCTGGCGCAGGTGTGGGGGTGAAAATCGTTGTCGCACCAGCGGCCGAATTTCCACCCCTGCCAGATGAACAGAAGGTCATGTCCTGGCAAGGTTCGGAGCGCACCCGGCGTGCCCGCCGAACGGCGGGGAGCTTCCGCCGAACGGCGGTGCTCCGTGGGGGCGCGCGTGCCCGGATCATGGCTGCACGAGCCGCCCCGCCGAGGAGACGCCATGACATCCGTCCCGCCGCCGTTCGACCCCGAACTCGCCGCCGCCCTGGAACTGATCAAGGACTTCATCCAGCCCGGCCTGGCCTTGGAGGACATCGAGGCCGCCCGTCAGGGCCCGGCCACGGCGATGCTCGCCCAGCTGGACCTGACGGCCGGCGGCGCCTTCACAGTCGAGAACCGCACCGTGCCGGGGCCCGAGGGCTCCCCGGAGATCTCCCTGCTGATCTGCCGCCCCGCCTCGCCGGCGTCCGACCGGCCGCGTCCCGTCGTCTACCACGTGCACGGCGGCGGGATGGTCCTCGGCGACAACCGGTCCGGGGTGGACGTGGCACTGGACTGGGCGCGGGAGCTGGACCTGGTCGTGGTGTCGGTGGAGTACCGTCTCGCGCCCGAGCACCCGCACCCCGCGCCCGTCGAGGACGTGTACGCCGGGCTGCTGTGGACGGCGGAGCACGCCAAGGAGCTCGGCGCGGACCCGGACCGCATCGTGATCGCCGGCGCCAGCGCGGGCGGCGGGCTGACGGCGGCGCTCGCCCTGCTGCTGCGCGACCGCGGCGGCCCGCGGCCCGTCGGCCAGCTGCTGATGTGCCCGATGCTGGACGACCGCAACGACACCGTCTCCTCCCACCAGATGGCGGGCCTCGGCATATGGGACCGCACCGCCAACGACACCGGCTGGACGGCGCTGCTCGGAGCGGCGCGCGGCGGCCCGGACGTGTCGCCGTACGCGGCGCCCGCCCGTGCCGGGGACCTGTCCGGGCTGCCGCCCGCCTTCCTCGACGTGGGCTCCGCCGAGACCTTCCGGGACGAGGTCGTCGACTACGCGTCCCGGATCTGGCAGGTCGGCGGGGTCGCCGAACTGCATGTGTGGCCGGGCGGCTTCCACGGCTTCGACGGCTTCGCGCCGCAGGCGACGCTGTCGAAGGCGGCCCGGGCGGCCCAGCTGGACTGGCTGCGCAGACTGCTCGCCGAGTAGCCGTGGCACGGCCTCGACCCTCCTCCGCGAGGAGTGTGTGGCGCATGATGAGCATATGAAAGAGCTGGCGGGGCGCCTGACGGCACTGGACCCGGACGCCGGCGCCGCCGTCCGCGTCATCGCCTACTTCGACCGGCTGACGGAGGGCCGCGCCGGGGCCGAGGCGCTGGTGCGCGGGGCCGCGGTGCTCGCCGGGGTGCCGGCGCGGCTCGTCGACGCGGACCGCGGGGTGCGGATCCGGATCGAGGCCGACGGCGTCCGGCGGGACTCCGGGCCGCCGCCGGACCCCGCCTGGCCGTCCGCCGCGCTGACCCCGGGCGGAGCGCCCGCCTTCTGGCTGGAACGCGCCGACCCGAGACCGAGCGTGGTCGACGCCGTGATCCTGGAGCGGGCCTCCGGCGCTGCCCGGCTCGTCCTGGACCGCACCCGCGGCCGGGTCCCGCTGGACGATCCCGCCCTCGTCGAGACGCTGGTGGACGCCGGCGCCGCCGAGCCGGCCCGGCTGCACGCCGCCCGCCGTCTCGGCCTCGACGTGCGCGCGCCGGCCCGCGCCCTCGCTGCCGCGGCGGGCCCGCCCAGGGTCGTCCCCGCCTCCGCCGCACCCGGCAGCGCCGAGCCGGCCGCCGTCCGCACCGGTGTCGGCCCCGCCGTGTCCGTGCTGGAGCTGCCGGGGTCGTGGGACGCCGCCCGGACCGCGCTGCGGTTCACCGCGGAAGGGGGAGCGCTGGATCCCGGGCCCCGGGTGGTGTACGCCGAGGAGCTCGGCGGGATCGCGCTGCTGGCCGACCTCATCGCTGCGGGCGCCGAACCGCCGCCCGACGTCCGGGCGTTGGACGCGGTCGCCGCGGACGCGCCCTGGCTGCTGAGCACGCTGTACGCCGTCGCCACGACGGCGAGCCTGCGGGCTGCCGCGGCCGAGGCCCACGTGCACCACTCCACGCTCCAGAGCAGGCTGGCGCACGCCGAACACCTGCTGGGCTGGCCGGTGCGCACCCCGCAGGGACGACTGCGACTGCACCTCGCGCTGACCATGCGGAGGCTGACCCGGCCGTAGGCACGCGAGCGCCGGGGGCGGGGCCGACCGACGCGATCGCCCCCGCGCCCCGCGCCCCGGACCGGCCATGCCCCGGACGCCGCACGCCCCGGGCGACCCGCGCCCCGGGCACCCGCGCCCCCGGTGCGCTCAGACCTTGGTCCGCTCAGACTTTGGTCCGCTCAGACTTTGGTCCGCTCAGGCCTTGGCCTTCTGGAGCTCGCCCTCCGCTTCGGCCGCGTCCTCGTCCGCGACGGCGGGACGCGCCGCGGGGATGACGGCCGCGATGGCCGCGGAGACCAGCGCGAGGCCGCCGCCGACGAGGAGCGCGGTGCGGAATCCGTCCTCGGAGGCGAAGGTGTGACCGCTCATGGTCGTGGTCATCTGGGAGAGGATCACACCGATGACCGCGGAGCCGATCGAGGTGCCGAGCGAGCGCATCAGGGTGTTGAAGCCGTTCGCGGAGGCGGTCTCGCTCTGCGGGACCGAGCTCATGATCAGGGCGGGCATCGCCCCGTACGCGAGACCCACGCCACCGCTGGTGACGAGCGTGACCACCATGACGCCCCAGGCGGACCCCATCAGCGCCAGCGAGACGAAGTAGCCCGCCGCCAGCACCAGAGCGCCGCAGACCAGCGTGACCTTCGGGCCGCGGGCGTTGGTGAGCTTCCCGCCGAGGGGGGAGACCAGCATCATCGTCAGGCCGCCGGGCGCCATCCACAGACCCGCCGCGAGCATCGACTGGCCTAGGCCGTAGCCGGTGGCCTCCGGGAACTGGAGCAGCTGCGGCATCACGAGCATGCTCGCGTACATGCCGAAGCCGATGAAGACGGAGGCGAGGTTGGTGAGCAGCACCCGGGGACGGGCCGTGGTGCGCAGGTCGATCAGCGGGTCGGTCGTGCGCATCTCCCAGCGGCCCCAGCCGGCCAGCGCCACGACGGCGGCGGCGAACAGACCGAGGGTGGCGCCGGAGGCCCATCCCCAGTCGCCGCCCTTGGAGACGCCGAGCAGCAGGCAGACCAGTCCGATGCCGAGGCCGATCGCGCCGGGCAGGTCGAAGCGCTGGCCCGCGGCGCCGGCCGGGACGTCCGGGACGAGTGTGTAGATCAGCACGGCGACGACGACGGCCAGTGCGGCGGAGCCCCAGAAGAGCACACGCCAGTTCGCGTACTGGGCGACCGCGGCGGCCAGCGGCAGGCCGATCGCGCCGCCGATGCCCATGGAGGCGCTGACCAGCGCGATGGAGCCGCTGAGCTTCTCGGCCGGCACGACGTCCCGCAGCAGCGCGATGCCCAGCGGCACCATGCCCATGCCCATGCCCTGCAGACCGCGGCCCACGATCATCGTCACCACGTCGGAGGCGAACGCGCAGAGCACGGAGCCGACGATGAGCGGCACCGAGCAGGCCAGCAGCATCCGGCGTTTGCCCACGAGGTCGCCGAGTCGGCCGACGACGGGCACGCACACGGCCGCCACCAGCAGCGTGACCGTGATCACCCAGGCCGCATTGGAGGACGAGGTGTCCAGGATCTGCGGCAGTTCGGCGATCAGCGGCGTGACCAGCGTCTGCATGATCGCCGCCGTGGTGCCGGCGAAGGCCAGCGTGGCGATCACGGCGCCGGGGCGGGCCGTGGGCTGAAGGGCGGGGGCGCCCATAGGGACTCCTCGGGAAGGGGTGCGCAACGATGTGCATGGTACATGCAATGTGTATCGCGCACATGATGTGTCCCATACACATCGATATGCCAGGATGGGGGCATGGAGACGCCCGCCCACGAGGTCGAGTACGAGCAGATGCTGCTGAGCCGTCACACGTTCCTGAACCAGCGGGGCGGCCGCCGCAAGAACAGCGTCCTGGAGCGCAGCGCCTACGTCCTGCTGAGCCGGATCCGGGTGCAGGGGCCCATGTCGATCGGGGAGCTCAGCGACGCCTTCGGGCTGGACGCGTCCACCCTCAACCGGCAGACGGCGGCGGCGATGCGGGCGCGGCTGATCGAGCGCATCCCCGATCCGGAGGGCGGGATGGCCCGCAAGTTCCGGCTCACGGACGAGGGACTGCGCCTGCTCGACATGGAGCGGGAAGGGATCATCGAGATCCTGGACCAGGTGATGCACGACTGGTCCGACGACGACATCGCGGCCTTCGCGGGTTACCTGCGGCGCTTCAACAACGGCATCGAGGCCATCGGCGGACGCCCCTGGCCGCGCCCGTAGCCCGCACGGGTTTTTCGCGTCAGGAAGCGCTCGGCGCGACGGACGGTCCCGCCGCTCCCAACTGCCTTATCTCTCCGCCGAGTTTGGGCTGGAACCGGGTCAGCGCCTCGGGCTGCGCACTGACCACCCAGCGGGAGCCGACCAGGTACCGCCCGCCGTAGATCGCCGCGGCGTCGAGCCAGGTCTCCTTGTGCCGCTCCTCGGGGAACGTGGTGATGAGGTAGTCGGCCCCCGCGGAGTGACAGACCCCCTGACGCAGTTCCGCCGCCTCGATGCGGATGGTCGCCTTGCAGCCGGTCAGTCCCGCGATGACCTCGACCTTCGCCGGCGCCACGACCCCGGCCGCCGCCGCGGCGGTCACCGTGGTCGGCGTCGGCTCGTCCTTCCCTGCGGCGCCGTCCGCTCCGCCGCCGCACGCGGTCGCGAACAGGAGCAGGGTCAGGGCGGCGGCGCGCGGGAGGCGGGCCGGGGGCTGCTGAGGCACGTACGACTCCGTATCTGCGTGGCGGCGTTGCTCCGTGCGCGCCCGACGACGGGCACACGTCGAGGGGTACGGCAGCGCCCCCTCCGGCGTTCACCCGCCCGGCGGCCGACCCGGCCCGACGGCGAGCCGGTCGGTCCCAGGCGTCGCCTCCGCCCCGGGCCCTCGTCGCGCCGCCCGAACGGTCCGGCGCCGCGCGGCGCCGAGAAGCGGTGACTGAGCGCGGCCGCGCGCCCCGCGCACCGTGGCCGAGGGGTCGGGCCCTCGCCCCCCGGCCCGCCGGGTCGGCCTGACGCCGGCGCCGCCGGTCTGTCTAAGGTGGAGAGGATCGCCACGCGCCCGGGAGCCCCCATGATCGGTATCCGTCGCAAGAGACCTGCCGGCGCCCTCGACGCCATCGAGCCCCCGGGCAACGCCGAGACGGTCGTCGGCGTGCTCACGGTGACGGTGCTGGTCGAGGTGCTGGGCGTGCTGTCCGGGTCCGAGGTGTGGCTGCTCGGGCTCCTGGTCTTCCTGCCGGGTACGGCGTCGGCGCTGTGCACCGTGCAGCAGACCAGGTTCGTCGCCGCGTGGACCACCCTGTTCGTCTCCCTCACCCTGTTCCTGCGGGCCGGCGACGGGGCCAGGTGGCTGGACCGCAGTCTGCTGGTGCTGCTCACCCTGGTCCTCGGGGTCGTCTCCGTGTACGCCTGCCACCGCCGCATCGCGCGTGAGCAGGAGATGCTGCGCCTGCGCTCCACCGCCGCCGCCATGCAGCGGCACATCCTGCACCCCCTCCCCCTGCTCACCGACGACGTCCTCGTCAACGGCGTCTACGAGCCCGTGCAGGAGGACCGGCTCGTCGGCGGCGACATCTACGACGTGGTCGACTCGCCGTGGGGCACGCGGGTGCTGATCGGGGACGTCCAGGGCAAGGGCCTGGCCGCGGTGGGCGCCGCGTTCGCCGTCATCGGCGCCTTCCGGGAGGCGGCCTACCGGGAGCCCACGCTCACCGCACTCGTCGACGCCCTGGACGCCGCGGTCGTCCGGCACAACTCCTACGCCGAACAGACCGGCGACGACGAACGGTTCGTGACCGCCCTCATCGTCTGCGTCGACGCGGACGACGAGGCGCAGATCGTCAACTGCGGCCACATACCCCCGCGTCTGGTGCACGAGGGCGCGGTCACCACGGCCGCGGTGGACCCGGGCGTGCCGCTGGGCCTCGCCGAGCTGGCCGTCGAGCCCACGACCGTGGACTGGTTCGCGTTCCCGGACGGCGCCACGCTGGTGCTGACCACCGACGGACTCACCGAGACCCGTGCCGCCGACGGCACGTTCTATCCGCTCGACGAGCGTCTGATGAAACACCTCGACCGCTCCCCCACCGAGCTGCCCGGGGCCCTGCACGAGGACGCCCGCGGCTTCGCGGCGGACGGCCGCCGCCACGACGAC
>NZ_JBEPBI010000337.1:0-6724 GCF_040299045.1 Streptomyces sp. NPDC001027 | reverse complement strand
TCGGCTCGGGCGCGGCTCCGAGGCGCGGCGCGGCGGGTTCGGGCAGGTCGCGGAAGCTCAGCGTGCTCAGCAGGGGCATCAGGACGAGTGGGGCCAGGGCGGTCTGCAGGGACGTGGAGTCGGCGAGACCGCCGATGACCGGGGCGGCCAGACCGCCGACGCTGACGGTCAGGCCGAGGGTGATCCCGCCGGCGGCGCCCACCCGCGAGGGCAGGTAGTCCTGGCCGAGCGTCACCTGCAGCGAGAAGGGCACGTACAAGCCGACCGACGTCAACGCCACGAACGGGTAGAGGGCCGGCCCCGGCAGCCACACCACGCCGGCCAGGCCCGCGGCGGCGATCAGATACGACCGGCGCGCGACGGTGACCCGGTCCCAGCGGCTCGCCAGATATCCGCCCAGCACGGAGCCGACCGCGCTGCCGAGGTAGAGGACGGTCAGCGCCGCGGCGCCGACGCCCGTGCCCCCGCCCAGGCGCTGGCGGGCGTACAGCGAGAGGAAGGCGCTCAGGCCGACGAACGCGATCGACCGGAAGACCACGGCCAGGGACAGCTTCACGAAGGAGGCGACGTCGTCGCTTGCGGCCGGCCCCTCCGTGTCGGGTCCGTGTGCCTGCCGCTGCTGCAGGGCGCGCACGACGGGCAGGCACAGCGCGGCGCCCGCGAGGGCCGGCAGCACCAGCAGCGGCGTCCAGCGCAGCCCTCCGGTGGCCACCACGGCGGTGACCATGAGCGGCGCCGACGCGAAGCCGACGTTGCCGCCGGTGGAGAACCAGCCCATGGCCCGGTGACTGCCCCGGCCGGCGATACGGGCGACGCGGGCGGACTCGGGGTGATAGGCGGCCACGCCGACTCCCGAGACGGCGACGAACACGAGCGTGAGCGGGTAGGAGCCGCTCAGTCCGCTCAGCGCGACGCCGACACCGCCGAGAAGCGTGCCGGCCGGCAGCAGCCAAGGCATCGCCCGACGGTCGGTGAGCGCGCCGAACAGGGGCTGCGCCACCGAGGACAGCAGCGAGGCGGCCAGCACGATGCCCGAGGCGACCGCGTAGGTGTAGGAGCGCTCGGCGACGAAGAACGGCACCAGGGAGGCCACGGCTCCCTGGTAGACGTCGACGCAGGCGTGCCCGAGGGACAGCAGGGTGATCGATGTATTCCTTCGCACCTCGCCATCGTCGGGACCCGCGCCCATGTCGCGCTTCCGATAAACTGCCGGATGATGTCGCATATCCGCCATGAGTCGATCGCCCCGACGAGCAGCCGGCGGCTGCCGTCCGGCGGCGCGATCGACGCCCATCGGCACGACGACCACCAGATCGTCTACGCCGGCCGCGGAGTGCTGGCCGTCACGACCGACGCGGGTTCCTGGGTCGCCCCCGGCACCCGCGCCATCTGGGTCCCGGCCGGCATCGTCCACGCCCACCGGGCCCACGGCGAACTCGAACTGCATCTGGTGGGACTGCCCGCCGCGGTCAACCCGCTCGGTCTCGACGCACCGACCGTGCTGGCCGTGGACCCGCTGCTGCGTGAGCTGATCGTCGCGTACACCCGCGCGCCGGACGACGACAGCCCCGAGCGGACCCGGTTGCGCGCGGTGCTGCTGGACCGGTTGCGGGCCTCCCCTCAGGAGCCGCTGCACCTGCCGACACCGGCCACTCCCCTGCTGCGGACGCTGTGCGCCGTCCTGCTGGCCGACCCGGCCGACCCCCGCACCCTCGCCGAGCTGGGCAGTCAGGTCGGCGCGAGTGACCGCACGCTGTCCCGGCTGTTCCGCAGCGACCTCGGCATGACCTTCCCCCAGTGGCGCACCCAGTTGCGGCTTCAGCACGCACTGGTCCTGCTCGCCGAGCAGGAGCCGGTGACCGCGGTGGCGCACCGGTGCGGCTGGTCCTCGGCCAGCGCCTTCATCGACGTCTTCCGGCGCACCTTCGGCCACACCCCGGGCTCGCACGCGAAGGGCTGACCGTCACCGCCGCTCGAACTTCGGCGTCGTCACCGCCGGCCCCGGTCGGCGCCGTCACTCGCCGACGGCCTCAGGCATCCGCGACAGCCCTTGCGGGGCGCGCCGGTCATGTGGCGCGCCCCGCGGGGACCGCGTTCCCGGCGAGAGGTCAGGCGATCACCAGCCCGGGCCGGGCGCCCGTCTCGCAGTGTGCGGCGGTGTGCGCCGGCATCTCGGTCAGGCCCGGGTGGTAGACGTGCAGGCTCACCGCCGGCGTCAGCGCGTCGTTGACGACCCGGTGCACGTACCCGGGTGCGAAGACCCGTTGCGCGCCCGGCTCCAGCACATGCCTCCTTCTCTGCGTCCACTCGGTGAGCGTGCCCTGAAGGATGGTCAGAACCCCGGACGAACGGCCGTGGTCGTGCAGTTCGCTCCCCTGCCCCGCGACCCAGGACAGCAGCCACACCTCGTATCCCGGGCCGGTGCGCATCCGGTGGTACCAGCGCGTCGTGGCGTCGTACCGGACGAGGTGCTCCCACTGGGGGCGGTCGGCGGCGACGGAGCGGGCCAGGCCCGCGAACTCGGCGACGGTGGAGGGGTGTTCGCGCGGGCGCTGCAGGAGGTGCGGGACTTCCAGGATGTCGCCGGCGATCTGGAGGTCGCTGTCGCTCACGTACAGACCACCCGGCTTCCGGGGAGCAGGCGCTGGTGCGCCTCGGCTGCCGTCGCGGGCTTCGGGGCCGGGGCCGCGGCCGTGCGGGCCGGGTGGGCGGCGAGGGCGGGAGTGCGCGCCGTGGGAGGTCCGTCGCGCCAGGTGATGAGGTGGGCGCAGCACCGGGGCAGCGGCAGGCCGGGGGTCTGTGTTCCGTTCATCGCTGATCCTTAACGTCAGGGAATCTTCGACTGCTTCACGGGGTGCGGTCGAGAGCGGGCCGGAGCGTGCGGCACGAGGCCAGGTCCTGGACCAGCGCCTCGTACCACAGGTCCGCGCCGTCGGGAGCGGTCAGGAAGTGCGCGGCCTCCAGGCTGCGCCACGAGAGGCGGTCGGTCTCGTCACGCCAGGCGAGCGCCGACGACTCCGGGATCACGGCGTCCTCGGTGCCGTGGTAGAGGAACACCGGGCACCGCAGACGTTCGTGGGTGCCGGGTCTGCGATAGCTCTCGCTCGCGTGGAGTTCGGCCCGGATGGTGGGGAGGAACAGCTCGAGAAGCTCCTCCTCGTCCGTCAGGTCCGAGCTGAGCCCGCCGATGCCGGCGAGCTCGGACAGCAGTTCGGCGTCGCCCAGCGAGCGCCAGTCGATCGGGGGAAGCGGGGTGGACGGCGCGCGCTGGCTCGCCGCGAACACGGCCTCGACCCGCTTCCCGGTCGCCTCCACTCGCGCCGCCATGTCGTACGCCACGAGCGCCCCGTAGCTGAGGCCGGCGAACGCCAGCCGCTCGGCGCGCGCGATCTCCGCGGACAGCGTGCGCATGGTGTACGCGCTCACCGAGGCGACGTCCGGGAGGGGCTCCTCGAAGAGCCGCCCCTCCCGGCCCGGCAGGTCGGGCAGGACCACCTCGACGTCGTCCGGCAGGTCTTCCCGCCAGCTTCGGTACCGCCCCAGCCCACCGCCGGCATGCGGGAAGCACACCAGGGTCAGGGTCCGCAGGCCGGACATGTGCACTCTCCTGTCGGTCGGTGTTCTCAGCGGCGTGAGGCGGCGACCGCGGTCGGGCCGATCCAGCTCAGCAGTTCGTCCAGCGCCTCGTAGAGGGCCTCGATCTCGCGGACCTCGTTGTAGAGGTAGGCGGAGACGCGCAGGATCTCCCCGCCGGCCAGGTCGGTGACCAGCGGCTGAGAGCACATGTGGCCGCTGCGCACCATGACGCCGTAGGAGTCGCTCAGCATGCGGGCGACCTCGCCGGTGGGGACGCCCTGCTCCAGGCGCAGGCTCACGAGCGCGATCCGGTCGGTCAGGTCCGGCGGCCCGATCAGACGCACCCCCGGTCGGGTGAGCGCCCCGCCGACCAGGGCAGCGGCGAGTTCGCGCTCGCGCCGCCGGAGCTCCTGGGCGTCCAGCGACTCCAGGTACCGGATCGCGGCGCCGGACCCGATGACGGAGGCGATGGCCGGCGTGCCCGTCTCGAACTTGAAGGGTGTGCGCCGGTCCACGCTGCCGTCCAGATCGACCCAGTCGACCATGCCTCCGCCGACCGACAGCGGGCGCAGTCCGGCGAGGAGCCGACTGCGGCCGAAGAGGACGCCGACCCCGGTGGGACCGAGCATCTTGTGCATCGAGAAGGCCAGGAAGTCGACGTCGAGCCGGCGCACGTTGATGCGCTCGTGGGGCAGGGACTGCGCGGCGTCGAGGACGATGACCGCGTCGGTGGTCGCACGGATCTCCGCGATCAGCTCCGCGACCGGGTGGACGACGCCGGTGACGTTGGAGCAGTGAGTGAGCGCGACCACCTTCGGCCGGCCGCGCAGCAGTTCGCGGAAGTGGTCGCGGTCGAGCCTGCCGTGGGCGTCGACCCGGGTCAGCGAGAGGCGGCCGGCCCGCCGCCACGGGAGCATCTGCGAGTGGTGCGCGTCCATGCACCCCACGATGTCGGCGTCCGGTTCCAGGCCCAGTCCCTGGGCGACCAGGTTAAGGGCCTCGCTCGTGTTGCGGGTCAGGACCACCTCGTTCGCCGCGGCGCCGAGGTGGGCGGCGACCGCCACCCGGGAGGCCTCGTAGGCGTCGGAGGCCTCCTCGGACAGCCGGTGCTTGCCGCGGTGGATGTTCGCGCCGTTGGTCTCGTAGTACTCGGTGATCGCCTCGATGACGGGCCGCGGCTTCAGGGTCGTGGCCGCGTTGTCCAGGTAGGAGATCGTCTGCCCGTCGATCTTCCGCCGCAGGGCCGGAAAGTCGTCCCGGAGGTTGTCTCGAAGGGTCATCGCGCACCTTCCGCGGATATCTGTGAGACGCAGGGCTGGAACTTGCCGCTGCGTTCGCCGGCGATGTAGTCGACGGCCTCGACGCGCACCGGGTTCGGCGCCAGGGCTTCGGTCAGGCGGTCGGTGAGCGCGGCGACGCCGTCGGTCCGCGCGTCGGCCTCGGGGATGTACCGGAAGGTGCACGCTCCGGTGCGGTCCTGCTCCAGCTTGTAGATCTCGATGCCGGGGGCGTCGCCGACCACGGCGTCGATCGCGCCCGGCGTGACGACCCGGCCGTCCGCGAGCTGGATCATGTGGGTGGCGCGGCCCTCGATCCGCACCAGGGGCAGTTCGCTGCCGCAGCCGCAGGCGCCGACCAGGGGGGTGAAGTGGTCCCCCGTGGCGTACCGGATGCGGGGGACGAGGGCGTCGTCCTTGGTGGTGACGTACAGCTCTCCGGTCTCGCCGTCCGCGACGGGCTCGCCGTCCCGGACGAACTCCACGTGGAAGTCCAGGTCGTTGATGTGCCGCATCCCGTCGTGGCACTCGAACCCGAGGTAGCCGAGCTCCGACATGCCGATCATGTCGCCGATCGCCAGGTCCGGCCCCATGAACTCCTCGATCTGGCGTCGCGCCACCCGTGTCATGAGGGTGTAGCCGCTCACCAGGTGCAGCTTGCGCGGCGAGGTGATCCGGCGGCCGAGGCGTCGCGCCCACCTCGTGAGGAAGGCGAAGTGCGTCGAGTCGACCACCAGGAGATCGGGTTCGTAGAGCTCGATCTCGTCGAGCGCCTTGACGATCTGCCACTCCGGGGTGGCCAGGAGGTCGTGGGCCACGGTGAGCACCAGGGTGCCGTCCGCCAGCGTGCGGTCCTCCATGGTGGAGAAGCCCGTGGCGCATTCCACGTCGGAGCAGTTCGGCGGGGCGAAGCGGCAGATCCTGGGTCGGCTGCCGGGACGCCACAGCTCGTCGAAGCGGCGGTTCACGCCGAGTGCGGTCGCCTGCCGTCTCGCCAGGTCGTAGGCCAGGATGGCGCTGTTCAGCCGCTCGCCGGAGGTTCCGGAGCTCTGGAAGCGCATGACGTGCGGCGAGTTGAGGGTGTAGCCCTTGGCCAGCACGCCCGCGGGGAAGTTCCGCCGGTAGTGAGATTTGGAGGTGGGCGGCAGCCGGTGGAAGTCCGCCAGGCCCCGGATGTCCTCCGGCCGCAGACCGCTGGCTTCCATGTGCTTGCGGAAGAAGACGGTGTTGTCGAAGGCGTAGGCGATCTCTTCGCGGACGGCTTCGAAGGTCGTCGAGTCGCTCATGCCATGGCCACCAGGACGGTGCGGGAGCCGGTGTAGGGGTTCCTGCCGTGCGAGAACTGCTCGTTGTCGACGATCATGACGTCGCCGGCCTGCCAGGGCAGGGCGATCTCCTCCGCCGCGTAGGCGGCGCGGATCTGCGCCAGATCCTCCGGGTCGAGGGGGGCGCCGTCGCCGTACAGCGCGTTGCGGGGCAGCTCGTCCTCGGCGAAGCTCTCGCGCAGCTCGCGCTCGACGTGCTCGGGAAGCGAGCTGACGTGGAACAGGTTCGCCTGGTTGAACCAGACCGTCTCGCCCGTCGCCCGCGCCTTGACGGTGGCCTGCACCACGTGCCGGGTGCGCAGCCGCTCGCCGCCCAGCCACTCCGCCTGGATGCCGTGCTGCGCGCAGTAGGCGTCGACGTGGGCGCGGTCCTCGGTCTGGAAGGCCTCCTGCCAGCTCAGGTCCACGCCGTGGCCGAAGTTGCGCACGTACATCACGCCGTGCCGCTCGAAGCGCTCACGGGTGGCCTGCGGCAGCCGGGCGTGGACGCGGGCGCTGTGCGCGGCCGGGGGGGCGCCCCCCCGGGGCGGCCGGGGCGGTGGGTGC